>JAMNYN010000334.1 GCA_023622805.1 Pseudomonadota bacterium
CTTGCCTACGCCAGACGAAACCCTGGGTAAGCCGCTTGCCAAGGAGGAGCGCAGCATCCTCGCCGCTGCGCTCTTCGGCGCTGGCTCCGTTCGGCGGGTCACGGCCGAGGGGCTGGCGGGTGCAAGCACGGCTCGGTCTCACGCGGAGCTTTGCGACGCACTGGCGACATCAACGGCGCTGGCGGAAAAAATCGCACCAGCATCCCTCGCGCTGCTACCAACTTTCACCCGGCTGGCCGACGCGGCCATGCATGCCATGCGCGTCTTATGGAATGCAGTCAACCAGGACGGCGAAAAGCAGGCGCCCGCAATCGACAAGCTGGTGCGCGCGGCGGATGTGCCTGAGAGCTTTGGTCAACTCCAAACGGCATGCACAACGTGGCTCCAAGCGCCGAATCGCCACACTTTCCCACACAACCACGTAGCGACCCAACTCGCCGAAGCAGTGCAACGCGCCGCATCGTTGAAGCATCAGATTCTGGCGCTGGCAAAACACCACCACGAACATGGCGGCGGACAGCGCTGGTTTCGCGAACAGGCTGGCACGCTGGTGCCGCTCGTGGCGGATACCGGCATTGCCGCAAGCGATTACCGCTTCAGGTTGCACACCATCTGTTTGCTGGCCGCACAGTGTGGTGTGGCGGACATGCATGCGGCCTTGGGTGCGCTCACACAGAACGACGCCGATGACGCCGACGGAGATGTCCTGTGAACACCCCGGATTGGCAAGCTGTCCTCCCCACTCCACCGCATGGTGGCCGTCTTCACGAAGCGTGGATGACGAGCTTTGAGCAGCCGGACGCCGGGCTCCTGGTAGAGCACCTGCTGCCATCGCTGCTCGACGCCAACCACTCCCTCGCGCAGGACGCCCATGAGCGCACGCTGTTTTTCGGCGAGCTCGGCACGGCGCTGGAGGCGTTGCGCGGGCGGATCACCGTCATCTCCACCCCGCAGCGCGGAGCACAAGAGGACGCCCAGTACCCGTGGCTCTGGCGCTACGTCGGACACTTCACGGTCGGCCAAGCTTCGCGCGCGGTGCAACACGCAAAGCTATGGGCGTTTCACTGGAAAGTGGGTGACGCCGAATTGATCGAGCTGCACGTGTCATCCACAAACCTCACCATGTCGGCATTCAAAGGGCAAATTCAGGCGGGCTGGCAAACAGTCCTGCCGCTTGGCGCACGCCCCACGGTGAGCACACAAAAGTCCTGGGGTGCACTCGTGCCTTTTCTCCACGCACTTGGCGACTCGGCGGGCTCGATTGCCTCGGATCGCGTCCAGCGCCTCATCGCACTCCTGGGCCGCGTTGCATGCCCGCCCGAAGCGACATTCATTGCGAGCATTCCCGGTGGCGACAGTGCGGCCCGCCAACTCAAACAGTTCGAGCCATCAGCAATTCATCTGATGACGCCCACCATAGGCGATTGGAACGACCGCACGCTTGCCGCCTGGAGCAAGGATGCTGGGGTGGCGCCCCATCAGGTTCACATCAAATGGATTTCCATGCGACACCCATGGGCCGAGAGCACGGGCTGGTCACTCTCGACGAACGCCAACACCACGCTGACGGCGAACGGCGTCCATGTCGAGAGCCTGCCCGGCGATGCCCGCTTGACGAAGCATCACCTCGACGCTGATGCCCGCTGGAGCCATGCCAAGCTGTACCTGCTGCGCAGCCGAAACAAACGGCGCTTGCTCGTAACATCGGCCAACTGGAGTGCATCGGCCTGGGGCGCGGGAAAAACGGCTCCGCGCAACTTCGAGCTAGGGGTCCTGTTCGATTCCCCATGGAACGACATCGAGAGGATGGGAGAACCGTTCGAACCACCCCGCACAGTTCCGTTCTGCGTTGAACCGACAGCGGACGATGAGACATCGCGCTCACTCGAATGGGCTGAGGCCACATGGGATGGCAAGCTCATTGAACTGAGAGCCCGGAGCACGAACTCGGCCATGCGACTGGATGCGAGCATTTCCTTTGTCGACAAGTGCGCGCAGCAACTCACGCTCTCGGCCGGAATCGCCACTGCACCATGGATCGATGCCGAGAGTACACCCGTCAGCGTACTGTTCACCCAAGGAGATGACAGCCTTGAGGTGGATGTCATCGACCTTCGATCACCCACGGAGTTCGCCAAGACACCACTGCCGGAGGTTGACCCGACTCTCGCCGTCGCGCTGCGTGAAGCCTTTCTTCTCCAGCGCTACGGGGGGCCAGCCGAGGTCGCCGAAGCCATTCCCCGTCTCAAAGCTAATCTCCGCCAAGGTACCGTGACTCCCGTTGCCGGCTATTCCGTGCAGGCATGGAATGACGCACGGGCCGGATTCCATGTGGTCGATCAATGGCGCACTGCGCTCGCCAAGGCGCAGTGCGATCCCATGCAGTTGGAACGCATCCGTCTCGATGGCGACGCGCTGCGCGCCCTTTTTGCCCGTCGTGGAGGGCCTGCCGCCAGTCTCGTCAGCCAAGAACTCTCATGGCGCATGGAAGAGGACGCCTGATGGACGATTTTCAAATGGACGCACGTAAATGGCGATTCCTGGACCGCCCCGCTGCTTATGCAAATTCACGGGAAGGTGTCGCCGCAAAAATCAAGGCAGAGCCACTGCAACGCCAGTTCATCACGGCGAAAGAAATTTTGAAGCGTTTCAAGGACGGCCATGGCGTGCTGCTTGCCGATGATGTAGGGCTTGGGAAAACGACGGTTGGCGCGCTGGTCGCGTGGATCGCCGCCAGCCAGGACAAGCGGGTTCGCATCTACGCCCCGAACGACGTTATGCGCCGCCGCTGGGCCAAGGAGCTTGAGAGGCACGTGCCCATGCTCGCGCAGATCGGCGCAAGCTACGACCGCATCAAGCAAGGCGATGTCGACAGGCTGCGTGCCGGGCGCATTCAGATCACCACGCACCACACTTTGATCAAAGGCCATCGCGAAGGAAAACTGCGCGCCGCATGTGACCTGATGATCATCGACGAAGCGCATCGCGCCAAGGGCGACGGCAGCGCGTTTAACGAGGCCTTGCGCATGCTTGGCCACCAGGCGAATCGCAAGCTGATCCTGACGGCCACACCTTTCAGCATTCGGATTTCCGAATTGGAGCAACTCCTCGCCTTCGTTGGCGCTTCGGAACTCGACGCTGTCAGACACTACGCGAATGAAATGAAGCGGCTTTACACGCTCGGCGACGGGCACGACGTCGCCACCGAGTCCAACCGCCTCGTGGCCGCAGCAAAGGCCGCAATCGACATGCTGCAACCGTACTTGATTCGCCACGGAATTGACGATCTTTCTCCCGCCGAACGCAAGCACTTCGGTACCATCAATGCCACGCCGTGGAGCATCACCACGCCGCCGGCCTCTGCAGAAGACATCGAACTTCTTTTGCGAATGGATCGACTGCTTCAGCTAACCCCTGAACGCCATGGCGAACGACGCAACGATCCACGTTTCCATATTGGGTGGCAGCACCTGGGTGCTGAACTCGAGCGGTCTGCGAGGCGGTGCGGTGGCGATGGCGACCCAATGGCACTTCGGCACATCAAGGAAGCGAAGAAATCGATCGCCATCCGTCAGGTGAACCCGCATCCGAAGATTGCGGCGGTGAGCGAGGCGATCCGGCCTCTGCTCGATGCCGGTGAGAAAGTGCTGGTTTTCTGCCACCATCGGGCGACTGCGGCCGAGCTTCTCACGGCATTAGAGCAGTCCTTGAAAGTCGGAAACATTTCCCGTGCTGGCCCTTCAGAAAC
>JAMNYN010000596.1 GCA_023622805.1 Pseudomonadota bacterium
GCACGCTGGCGAAGAACTGGGCGTGGAAGTCAACGGACGCCTCGCGGCCAACAGTGGCGACATCCTGCGCGAAGCCGCGCTGGGCGGCTGCGGCATCGCACTGCTGTCGCACTGGCTGGTGGAGGATGACGTGCAGGCGGGGCGGCTGCAGCGGCTGTTCGCGGATTACGAGATCAATCCACGCGAGCACCGCGTGAGCGTGCACGCGGCCTATCTGCCCAATCGCCGGCATTCGCGCAAGGTGCAGGCGTTTCTCGCCTTTCTGGAGCAGTGCCTGGCGCCGGACATGAAAAAAGCGCCCAGCCCCTGAAAGGCGGGCGCTTTCGCGCGGGTGCAAGCCGGGCTGGCCCGGCTGCGCCTTACTGGATCTTGGCGCCCGATTCTTCGACCAGCTGCTTGGAGGCCTTGAAGTCGGCCTTGAACATCTTGTCGAAGTTGGCCACGCTCATGGCCTGGGGTTCAGCGCCCTGGGCTTGGATGGCATCCTTGACTTCGGGCATGGCCAGCAGGCGGTTCACTTCGGCGTTGACCTTGCTCACGATGGCGGGGGGCGTGCCGGCGGGCATGAACAGGCCGTACCAGGTGCTGACGTCAAAGCCCTTGATGCCGCTTTCGGCCATGGTGGGCACGTCGGGCAGCGACGTCGAGCGCTTGGCCGAAGTCACGGCCAGGGCGCGCAGCTTGCCGGCCTTGATCTGGCCGATGGCCGAAGGCACGGACGAGACCAGCAGGTCCACATTGCCGGCCAGCGCATCCATCAGCGCGGGGTTGGAGCCCTTGTAAGGCACATGGGTCAGCTGGATGGCCGAGGCCTTTTCCAGCAGCACGCCGGCGATATGGATGCTGGTGCCGTTGCCCGGCGAGCCATAGGTGACCTTGCCGGGGTTGGCCTTGGCGGCGGCGATCACGTCGGCCATGGTCTTGTAGGGCGAGTTCACGCTGGTGGCGATCACGATGGGCGTGTAGGCCACATGGGCGACAGGCGTCAGGTCCTTGATGGGATCCCAGGGCAGGTTCTTGTACAGGTAAGGGCCCAGGACCAGGTTGTCCTTCTGGCCCATGACCATGTCATAGCCCGTGGGCGCCGATTTGGCCGCATCGGAGATGCCGATGGTGCCGCCGGCGCCGGCCTTGTTCTCGGGTACCACGGTCCACTTGCTGACTTCGGTCAGCTTGTTGGCCACCACGCGCGCCAGGATGTCGGTGCCGCCACCGGGTGGGAAGGGGATGACCATGCGCACGGCTTTGGTCGGGTAGTCGGCGGCTGGAGGCTGGGCGGCGGCCGTGAAGCTGGCCGCGAAGGCGCAGGCCACGATGGAGGCGGAAATCAATGGACGAAACATGGGACAACAAACTCCGTGACGGATCGAAAAGAACGGCCACCTCGGACACGCACAGCTGCGGATAGCAACCGGCGCCGGGGCCGTTGACTGGAACAAAGTGGGCAGTTTCGATGATCGGGGAGGGTGTTTCCGCCATCAATGGGTGTTTGTCTCTAGGTCGTAGAGGCACGGCCAAGCGCAAAGCCTTGACCGTCTCACAGCCCGCGCCGTGCGCAGCGGGGTTGCCGACTGCGCGATCGCCGGACAGCGTGGCCGATAGGGCTGCGCTGCCGTGGCCCAGGGGTGCGGGCTGGGGGTGACAGCTTACTGCATTTTGTTACCCCGGCAGGCGAGCAGCGCGGGAAGTAGGACGCGCTGCTCAGCCATTGGCCGGAAGTTGCTGCCTCTTTCAGGCTTGACGGACGTCGGCTACGGGTTCGTGGCCGAAGTCCGGGCGTTGCAGCCAGGCCAGCACCAGGGCCGCGGCTTCCTCGGGGGAAGTCAGGTTGTCGTTGGCCTTGAGGGCGGCAAAACGCTGCAGGTCGGGAAACGCGGCCGGGTCGGCGTTGCGCAGTTGGACTTGCATGTCGGTGTCGATCACGCCTGGCGCCAGCGAGCACAGCTTGGCGCCATGGGGCTTGAGGCCTTCTTCCAGCGCCACGCAGCGCGTGAAGTGGTCCATGCCGGCCTTGGCCGCGCAGTAGCCGGCTTGCGATGCCATGGGGCGCCGGCCCATGCCCGACGAGATATTGAGCACTTTGCGCTGCGCAGGCCAGTGCTCGGTTGCGCCCAGGAAGGCGGCGGTGAGCAGCATGGGCGCTTCGAGCCCGACGCGCAGGGCGGGCGTCAGCTCTTCGGGCGTGAGCGAGGACAGCGGCGCGATCGGCGGCATGACGCCGGCGTTGTTGATCAGCGTGGCCTGGGCATAGCGGCCCGACGGCTGGCCTTTGAGCCAGTCGCCCAGTTGCGCCGCGGCGGCGGCGGGCGCGCCGAGGTCGACCTGCCATTGTTGCAACTCGGCGCCAGCCGCCGTCGCGGCCTGGGCCAGTGCCTCGCTGCGGTTGCGCGCCAGGCAAATCAGGGTGTGGTGGGGGGCGAGCAATTGCTGGGCCATGGCCAGGCCCATGCCGCGCGAGCCGCCGGTCAGAATAATCAGATGGGATGTCATGCCCATGATGGTAACGGCGCTGGAGCGGGCCTGGGCTTGACTGGCGGGCCTGTCCTACGCGCCCAGATAGGCCGCGCGCACCGCGTCGTTGCGCAGCAGGTTGGCGCCGGTGTCCTGCAGTACCACGCGGCCGGTTTCCAGCACGTAGCCGCGGTCGGCGATCTGCAGCGCGCGATTGGCGTTCTGCTCGACCAGGAACACGGTCACGCCGGCCGCGCGGATCGTCTGGATGATCTCGAAGATCTGGGCAATGATCAGCGGCGCAAGGCCCAGCGTGGGCTCGTCCATCAGCAGCAGCCGGGGCTTGGACATCAGCGCGCGGCCGATGGCCAGCATCTGCTGCTCGCCGCCGGACATGGTGGCGCTGCGCTGCTGGGCGCGTTCGCGCAGCCGCGGAAACAGGCCGAAGACATGCTCCATGCCGTCGCGTATGCCTTCCTTGCTGAGGAAAAAGCCGCCCATCATCAGGTTTTCGGTCACGGTGAGGTGGGGGAAGACCCGGCGCCCTTCGGGCGAGATGGCGATGCCCTTGCGCATGATCAGGTGCGTGGGCAGGCGCGTGATGTCCTCGCCTTCGAAGAGCACCCGGCCGCTGGTGGCGCGCGGCGTGCCGCACAGCGTCATCAGCAGCGAAGTCTTGCCCGCGCCGTTGCAGCCGATCAAGGTCACGATTTCGCCAGGGTGTACTTCCAGGCTCACGTCGTTGACCGCGCAAATGGCCCCGTAGTGGGTGGAGACATGTTCGAATTGCAGCATCGCAGCCATCAGGCTTCTCCCAGGTAGGCTTTGATGACCCGTTCGTCGTGGCGTATGGCCTCGGGCGTGCCCATGGCAATCGGCTTGCCGTACTCCATCACCAGAATCCGCTCCGACACGCCCATCACCAGGCCCATGTCGTGCTCGATCAGCAGCACGGCCACGCCATGCTTCTGGCGCAGTTGGTCGATCAGGTGCTGCAGGTCTTTTTTCTCCTGGGGGTTGAGCCCGGCGGCCGGCTCGTCGAGCATCAGCACCTGGGGTTTGGTGATCATGCAGCGCGCGATTTCCAGCCGGCGCTGGTGGCCGTAGGCCAGGTTGCCGGCCGGTCGGTTGGCATAGGCGCGCAGGCCCATGTAGTCCAGCCAGTGCAAGGCGTTGTCCAGGGCCTGCTGTTCGGCGCGGCGGTAGCCGGCGGTATTGAACAGGCCGGCCAGGAACGACGTGCGGGCCTGGCGGTGCTGGGCGACCAGCAGGTT
>JAMNYN010000344.1 GCA_023622805.1 Pseudomonadota bacterium
CGATCTGGCTCGGCGGCACGGTGGAGATCACGCGCTTGGCCAGCGATTCACCCAGGTTCAGACGCGCCTGGTAGACGGAGATGCCATCCATCACCGAGTCCGGACGGGCCAGGTAGACGTATTCGAAAATGCAGGGGTGCAGCTCGCTCTTGTCAGAGCACTGCTCGAACTGCACCGTGCCGTCGGTGGAGATGAACACGGCTTCGCCGGGAGCGATGTCGCGGTCCAGCGTGTGCAGCGTGCCTTCCAGGGCCACGGACTCGCTGCCCAGCATGATGGTGCCGTCAGCGCCGCGGCCCATGCACAGCGGGCGAATGCCGTAGGGGTCACGGAACGCCAGCAGGCCGTAGCCGGCGATCAGTGCGATCACCGCATACGAACCCTTGACGCGGCTGTGCACTGCGCGCACCGCCTTGAACACGTCCACGCTCTTGAGCGGCGCGCCGCTCGTGGCACGGGCCAGCTCATGGGCCAGCACGTTCAGCAGCACTTCCGAGTCGCTGTCCGTGTTGGTATGGCGGTGGTCCGTGTCGGCGAGTTCCGCGCGCAGCGCCTTGGCATTGGTCAGGTTGCCGTTGTGCACCATGACAATGCCGAACGGCGCGTTGACGTAGAAGGGCTGGGCCTCTTCTTCGCTGGCCGCGTTGCCGGCTGTCGGGTAACGCACCTGCCCCAGGCCAATATTGCCAGGCAATGCCCGCATATTGCGCGTACGGAACACGTCGCGCACCATGCCCTTGGCCTTGTGCATGAAGAACTTGCGTTCCTGCTGGGTCACGATGCCCGCTGCATCCTGGCCGCGGTGCTGCAGCAGCAGCAGCGCGTCATAGATCAGCTGATTCACGGGTGCAGTGCTGACTACACCGACGATTCCACACATAGTTGCGTTCCATCCATCCGCGGGAAAAGTCCCGCCATTCTTGCAAGGCCGCCCTTCTGGAGCCACCCTGCCCTTATCTTGAAGGCAAATACCTTCCCAATTCCTGCGGCAGCGCCGGCATCCATTCCTGCAGCAAGCCGCTCAGCACTGGCGCAATCAGCGATTGCTGCCAGCCATCCGCTTGCTGCAACGGCGTGTAGCCGACCACCAGGGTCACTACCAGCACCAGCAGACAACCCCGCAGCAGGCCGAACACCGCTCCCAGCGTGCGGTCCACAGGCCGCAAGCCGACGCCGTCGATCAAGCGCTTGGCGAGCCAGGACAGCAGGCCCCAGGCAAATGCCGCCCCGATGAACACCACGACAAAGCCCGCGGCATAGCGCACAGACCCATCGATATCGCCCAAGGGCAGCCACAAGGCCACATTTTCGGCCCAGTAGCGCGCGGCGACAAAAGCCACCAACCACCCTACCAACGACAGCAGTTCATACACCAGTCCGCGCCAGGCGCCGAGCACAAACGAGCCCAGCACCACCGCCAGAAAAAACCAGTCCACAGCGGTCATTCAAGCACCCGCTGTTTGCGTCCCCAATGCCACCACTGGCATCAGGGCTTGAGCACCGAGGCCGGCAAACCCAGGCCCTTGATCCGCCCCGCTGCCTTGTCGGCTTCGGCACGGCTGTTGTACGGCCCCACACGCACCCGGGTGCGCTGGCCATCCTTGGTCGTGACCACCTGGGTATAGGCCTTGAGGCCCGCGCCCTCGAGCTTGGCGCGAATTTCGCGCGCCTTGTCAGCATCGCTGAAAGCGCCGACCTGGACCACCATGCGTTCCGCCGCGGTTTCAGCCGCCGCTGGACGGCCTTCGAGCAGGGCGCGCGCACGCGCCGCATCATCGACCTTGGCGGGCTTGGGCTCGGGCTTGGCTTCGTGTTTTTCTGGTTTCGGCTCGGGCTTGGGCTCGGGCTTGGGTTCAGGCTTGGGCTTGGGTGCTTCCACCGTGGGCTTGGGCGCTTCGACCTTGGGCTTGGGCGGCTCCACTTTGACCGGATCGGGCCGCGCCGCCATTTGCGGCAGCGGCGGCACCATGGCCGGCGGCGTGAGCACGGGGCCAGGCGTCGCGGCGACTGCAGGACGCTGCTGGGGCTCGAACACCTCTTCGCCCTTGTCCAGCGAGGACTCGGGTGTCAAGGGAGCGGCCTCCCGCACCGCCGCGGCACCGGCGCCAGGCACTACCAGCGGTGCCACATGGCCGCGGTCGGGAATTTCAATCGGAACATCGACGGGAATGGGCCGGGGCTGGGTGTCGAACAGCAGCGGAAAACCCACCACGCCGACCAGCACCAGCACGGCCGCGCCGATCAACCGGTGGCGTGCGCGGCTGCGCATCACATCCACGCTCTCGACCTGCGCCGAGCGGGAACGTGGGGCGGACTTGTCAGCAGCCTTGCCAGGCCAAGAAAACTTGAAAAATGCCATGAAGTGCGGACTCGTGCGGGGCTTATTCGCCCAAATGTTTGGCTTGCAGGCGCGGTGTGCCATGGAGCAGCACACCACCTACCGTATAAAACGAACCAAAGACCACGATTCTATCAGCGGGGTCCGCTGCCGCCACGGCGGCCTGCAAGGCCAACTCGGGAGTCGCATGCAGGCTGGTGGCCACTTCGCGCCGTCCGCCCGCCACCATCTGCACGGCATTCCATTTCTGCTGCAGGCTGACAGCCGTATCGGCACGCGGCGTGGGCAGGTCGCAGAAGTACCAGCGATCGATCAGCGGGCCGACCTTGGCGAACATCGGCGCGAGGTCCTTGTCGGACATGGCGCCAAAAACCGCATGGGTCGTGGGGAAAAAGCCCATGGCGTCGAGGTTGGCCGTCAAGGCCGCCACCGAATGCGGGTTGTGCGCCACATCGAGCACCAGCGTCGGTTGGCCCGGCACGATCTGGAAACGCCCGGGCAGCTCGACCATGGCCATGCCCGTGCGCACGGCCTGGGCCGTGACCGGCAAGCGATCGCGCAAGGCTTCGAATGCGGCCAGCGCGCCCGAGGCATTGACCAACTGGTTCGCGCCACGCAGCGCGGGATAGGCCAGGCCCGAATAGCGGCGTCCACGGCCGGCCCAGCCCCATTGCTGCTTGTCGCCGGAGAAATTGAAGTCCTCGCCGAACTTCCACAGCTGCGCGCCGATCTCGTTGGCATGGTCGATCACGCTTTGCGGCGCGACCGGATCGCTGACGATCACCGGACGGCCGGGACGCATGATGCCGGCCTTTTCGCGGCCAATGGTTTCGCGGTCCTTGCCCAGCAACTCGGTGTGGTCGATGTCGATGCTGGTGATGATGGCGCAGTCGGTGTCGATCACGTTCGTCGCATCCAGGCGCCCGCCCAGGCCAACTTCCAGAATGGCCACGTCCAGGCCCGAGCGGCTGAGCAAATGCATGATGCCCAGCGTGGTGAATTCGAAATAGGTCAGCTGCACTTCCTTGCCGCCCTGAACGCGCGCGGCCTCGACCGCTTCAAAGCTGCCCATCAGTTGCTCGGCGCTGGCGATTTCACCGCCTATGCGGCAACGCTCCTCGAAATGCACCAGGTGCGGCGAGGTATAGACGCCGGGCTTGTAGCCGGACTGCAAGGCCACGGCTTCCAGCATGGCGCAGGTCGAGCCCTTGCCATTGGTGCCGGCCACGGTGATCACCGGGCAGTCAAAACGCAGTTCCAGGCGCTGGGCCACTTCGCGCACGCGATCCAGGCCCATGGCGATGTTTTGGGGGTGCAAGCGCTCACAATAAGAGAGCCATGCTTCCAGAGTGGGGAATGTGGTGTGCATACTGCGCGCATTGTC
>JAMNYN010000764.1 GCA_023622805.1 Pseudomonadota bacterium
GGCCAGTGCCTTCTCGCTGACCGGTGGCGCCGGCCAGGTGGCCGTGCATGTGGAAGGCATGGCGCGCGATGCCGGCGATTACCGCGTGGGCAGCGGCTGGAGCGGCGGGCCGCGCGTTGCGGGCAGCTTCAACCGGAGCGACACCGGCAGCGTGGGCCTGTCGTGGATTGGCAGCCAGGGCTATCTGGGCGCGGCCGTTACGCGCCAGACCTCGCGCTACGGCCTGCCGGGCCACAACCATGGCTTCGAGGGCTGCCACGCGCATGGCGACCATTTGCACTGCGGCAGCCACGACGGCCATCATCACGGCGAAGACGGCCATGACCATGCGGATGGCGCAGTGCCGGTGGTGGACCTGCTGAGCGAGCGCGTGGACGTGCGCGGGGAATGGCGCCAGCCCATGGCCGGCGTGGCCGCGCTGCGGTTTCGCGCCGGAGTGACGGACTACCGGCACGATGAAATCGAAGATGCGAAGATCGCGACCACTTTCCGCAACAAGGCCCACGATGCGCGTTTCGAGCTGGAGCATCTGCCTATCGGCGGCCTGCGAGGGGTCGTCGGTTTCCAGACCACCAAGCGCGATTTCAGCGCCGTGGGTGAGGAAGCCTATGTGGAGCCCACGCAAACCCGGCGCGACAGCTTGTTCATGCTGGAAGAATACCGCTGGCAGAACTGGCGCTTCGAAGGCGCGCTGCGCCATGAGCGCCAGACGGTCGAAGCGCTGACATCGGGCATTGAACGCAAGCACAGCGGCACATCGGGGTCGCTGGGCGCGGTCTGGCATTTCGTGCCGGGCTACCAGCTCGCGACGTCCCTGACCCATTCCAGCCGCATGCCGACCGCCGAGGAGCTGTACGCCCAGGGCTTGCACATGGCCACCTCCACCTATGAGCGCGGCAATGCCGATCTGCAACGTGAAAAGTCCAAGGCCTGGGACTTGTCGCTGCGCAAGACCGCGGGCGACACCACGTTCAGCGTCAGTGCCTTCCAGCACCGCGTGGACAACTACATCTACGGCCGCACGCTCGACGAGCACGATGGCTTGCAGCTGTTGCAGTACACCCAGGTCGATGCGCGTTTCACCGGCCTCGAAGGCCAGATCCGCCAGCGCTTTGGCAGCCATTGGGGCGTGACGCTGTTTGGCGACACCGTGCGCGCCAAGCTGATGTCCGGCGGCACGCTGCCGCGCATTCCTTCGGCGCGCATGGGCTTGCGTGTGGATACGCGCTGGAACGGCTGGCAAGGCATGGCCGAGTGGGTGCAGGTGGCCAGGCAAGACCGCGTGGCGCAGTTTGAAAGCGCCACGCCGGGCTACGGCATGCTGAACCTGTCGGCCAGCTACCAGATGCGCACGGCCGGGGGCACGCCATGGCAGGTTTATGCCAAGGCCAACAACCTGACGGACCGGCTGGCCTACGCCCATACCTCGTTCATCAAGTCGGCCGCGCCGTTGATGGGGCGCAGCATCACGGTGGGCGTGAAGGTGGACTTCTAAGTCCCCGTTTCTGGCGCCTCCAGGCCTGGCTTGCAGGGGCGCCAGATGGCAAAAAGTGCGGTTTTTGCCATAACTGTATGTTTGTACAGCTTTGGAAAAAACCGCACTTCAGCTCCACCGAATCGGCTGCTCGGCTTCTACGCAATGCTGCAAATGCGCGAGCGCGCGCACCTGTTCCACGCCAATGCGCTGAATCACTTCCGTCGGCGCCACGCCTGCGCGCAGCCATTGCACGATGGCGGTGTTGCGCAGCACCTGCGGCCCCATGCGGGCCAGCGGCAGAGGGCGTGCATGGCCGGCGCAGGCCTGGTGGGCCAGGGCAATGGTCTTGGAAGCGATATGGAACAGCGCCCGTATGGTCAATGGCCCGCCTTTGCGCGACTCGAACAGCGGGGCCTGGGCATCTGCGGGGCTGCCGCTTCGGCGGCGAAACCCCAGCCATGCGGCGAGGGCGGCCCGGCTGCGGGCGGGCAGCTCCAGGCAGCGGTTTTGCGCTGCGCGCAGGCCGTGCAGCTGAATAAAGCAGGGCGTGCCCGCTTCGGCCAGCGGCGCCTGGTCCGGGCCGCGCAGTGCATCCATTGTCAGCGTGCGCACTTCCTCGGGCGCCAGCGCCAGTTCATACAGCAGGTGCAGCACGGCGTGGTCACGCGCGCTTTGCAGGTCGTCGCTGCCCGGGAAATGGTGGGGCAGGGCAGTCCATAGTGTCTGCGGCAGAACATGTCCCGTGGCCTGCTCGGGGGCTGGGCGTTCCACCGGATGGACCGCCTGCACGGGGTTGCTGGCGATCCAGCCCTGGAGCAGGGCATGGGCATAGATGCGGTCGAGCAGGCGCCAATAACGCCGGCGCGTGACTTCACTGATCTGGCGCTCGGGTTGGTGGTGGGCGCGTTGCCCCGGACGGATCTGCAGGAAGCGGGCGACATCTTCGGCCGTGGCCTCGTGCCAGGCTTTGGCATCCGGCGCCGAGGAGGGGGGGAGCGACGCGCGGCTTCCCTGCAACTGCGCTACCCAGGAGCGCCAGATGAGGGCATAGCCGCTTTCCAAGGCCAGGTTGTCCTGCGCCTTGGAGCGATCACCGGCCTGGCCTTGTGCGGCATGGTGCCAGTGCAGATAGGCGGCATTGGCCTCGGGTAAAGGGGTGGATGGGCTGGGTGTCATGGCCGTTCAGGTACGAATCAACAGGCACTGAATGTAACTTACATGAAGTGTTGGTTCATGCTTTCCTACTGAAAGCGCCAGAACCAGCACAAAACCTGATCAGAAAGGGGGCGGTTTCGGGCGGTACCAGGCCGCCCGTGCGCTTCGCGCCGTCGCCGGGCGAGGAAGGCGCTGGCCGGGCGTGTCACTCCTGACCCAAGGCTTGGCTCAGGGGGCCAGCCGTTCCCGCACCCATTGGCCGTTTTCCAGGCGGTAGCGCAGGCGGTCGTGCAGCCGGCTCTTGCGGCCTTGCCAGAACTCGAAGCGCTCGGGCACCAGGCGAAAGCCGCCCCAGTGCGGTGGACGGGGAGGGGACAGCAGGAATTGCGCGCCATAGCGGGCCGCATTGGCCACAAGCACGCTGCGCCCGGCAATCACCTGGCTTTGCGGGCTGGCCCAGGCGCCGATGCGCGAATCCAGCGGACGGCTCTTGAAGTAGGCGTCGCTTTCCTCGGCGCTGACTTTTTCCACCCGGCCTTCGATGCGCACCACGCGTTCGAGCTCCACCCAATGGAATTGCAGCGCGGCAAACGGGTTGGCGCTGAGTTCCTGGCCTTTGCGGCTGTCGTAGTTGGTGTACCAGACGATGCCGCGCTCGTCATAGCCCTTGATCAGCACGATGCGTGTGCTGGGGCGCAGATCCGCGCCTACCGTGGCCAGCGTCATCGCGTTGGGCTCGGGCACCTGGGCGCTCAGCGCTTCCTGCAGCCACTGGTCGAACTGCTGCATGGGATCGGCGTGAGAAGCGTCCTCGCTGAGTTCGGCGCGCTCATAACTTTTGCGCAGATCGGCAATGGAAGAGGAAATGTGGCTCATGCCGCTATTGTGCATGGCGGGTCCGGTCAGCGAAAACTTGGCGCCTGGCCTGGCGGCGAAAAGTTCGGTAGGGGTCGCTCAAAATGGGGATGTCGCGCCGCGGATTGGCAACCGCGGGCGTGCATCACAAAGCCAGGCACCGCATGGATTTCCATAGGCAAATCGTCCTGTGGAGTGCTGCATAATAGGCAAGGTAACTATTAGTAAGAAACA
>JAMNYN010000350.1 GCA_023622805.1 Pseudomonadota bacterium
TTCGTCGTATCGTTCTTTCCAGTAATCCCGATCTTGAAGTCCCATAGCACCCCCTTGCGAGGATCATAGGACAACGCCACATCAAGGCATAACCGTACCAACAAACCTCGGCTGTTCGAACTCCAAACTCTGCGACATGGGCGTTGACTCGGCTACACCCCGACCACGCGCATCGCTGACCACAATCGGCCGTGAATCCTGGCCTTGCGTCAGGCGTGGAGCATCGCAAGTGATAGGCCTCTCATCGCCATGCCAATCCAGCACGCCAGCGCATTCGGCCAAGTGCCGGTAGACGTAGCCAATCTTCGCTAGCTGGACACTATCGGTAGTGCCGATGCGCTGGCCATTCATGGCCACATCAAACATGTACACAACCTGCTTGCGCATTTCCAGCCAGCCGGACAGATGGAACGATTTACCCCGGTACGGCTCGACAGGGCCGGCAGGAGCAGGCACAGCAGCAGCCGGCAATGGTGGAGTAGCCTGAACGCCCTGAGGCTTGCGGTAGGCCGTTTTACCGTCCTCCCCCTGGTACATGACCATACCGGGCGGCATTTTCTGCAAATCAGCTTGCCATTTCGCAGGGGGCTTCTTGTCTTCCGGCCAGAACGCGAAGACCAAAAAGCACAGGTCCACTTGGCCACAAACGGCGTGACGTCCGAAGCAGACGATTCCATGACCGCCCCGCCCTGCGTATGGCTCTTGTACAGGTCGAAATACTGAGGCTTGTACTTCCGTTCCTCAGTACTCACCAGCCCACCGCGATAGCCCCCATGAACCTTCCGAATGTAGCTGCCTTTCTTGCCCAAAATATCAGCCTTACGCACCTTGATCAGCGTGGCGATCAGGTTGCAAATCGACGGCTCAATATCCCGGAAAGATTGAGTCATAAGCAGCACATCAGCACCGTAATGCCGATGGATTTTGAACCACTGAATCACATCCTTGGGCGTACCCCGGCCCGACCTGTCCGCCTTCGGAAAACAGACATGGCACTCATCAATCACGTACAGCGGGCCTATGCCGCCCTCACCTTTCCATTCATCCCAAAAATCCCACACATGGCCGAAAATTTCGACGTCCTGCACAGGCGTCACATCGCCCATAACGAACGCCAATTCGCCGCGGTTGGCCGCATTGGCATCCCAGGTGCCGCGCATGGGCTGGGCGAACTTTCGAATGTCGAGCAGATCCCGAAAGTCGGGATTGATCGCAGCGAACCGCTCGACGTCCAGCGGCAAATTCGTGATGACCTTACGCCCCTTTTCCAGCGCGACAAGCACGTGGTAAACAACCGCCTCATAGCTCTTGCCCGAGCCCGGGATACCCTCTAGTGCATTGATCATGAGCCAAGCCTTACGAACGGAATCAGTTGAAGAATCAGGCGCACACCAATCGCCGTGGTGATGATGGCCACCGCCTCACCGGCGCCAAGCAAGCCAAGCACGTTCAGCACTTCGCCGGGTATCGAGCCCCAGGCACCCAAGGACGCTTCAATGCCCCCGGTTTGCACCGTCGAAACCATGGACACAGCGACCGACAGGACACCGTCCAACGTCCAGCACACCATATCGGTAACAACATCCCAAACAGCTTTGAAGACGGCGACATACAGCTTGCCGAACCACCCGGCCAAGGCCGCGATCTTCGCCAAGAGCATGGAAAAACCAGCAGCCATATCAGCCCCCGAAGATCAAGCGACGCGCCAAAAGCAACGCGGAAATGATGACCACGACCTTGCCAAAGTCCCAGACCCAACAAGGTGCCTGCACTGTTTGAGTGCCCATATCGGCCCAGCTCGCAAGGTTTAAATCCAACTGCCAGGACGGACAACTGCCAGAGCTAGGCAGCGATGGCATGAGCAGGGTTGGAAGGCGAAACAACGGCGTGCCCTTGAGTTCGTCAAATTTCGTGTTCAGGACACCTGCAATACCGTCCGGGTATTTCTGCTTGTACAACTCAGGAATATCACCCAACGGAGTATCTACCGGAGGGTCTTCTTGTTCCTTATCATTTTCTTTGGTTTCTGTCGTTGTCTCAGTAATAGTGATATTAGTGACGTTATTCGTAATATTCGTGACCGTCGTTGTCGTTGTACTTGTGGTGACGTTAGGGCCCGAATATGTCGCGTTTTTAGTCTCTGTCTTTGTAGTGGTTTTTGTGCCAGGATCGGTATCAGTCGCGCCAGTAGCAGCAGGCGTATTTGTGCCTTTAACCAGTGAAACTGGGTCAGAGGTTGTAGTCTTCTCACCAAGAACAGACGATGGGCCAGAAACCACAGGAGGACTGGTTTCAACAGGAACCCCTAAATCAAGCGCCCTTTTCAGCGCTTACTCTAAATCTTCATTCCAAAGATCGGACGCCCTGATCTTCTCCAAAATCTCAGGTTCTGAAATCTGCGTTGACGGCTGATGCTGAAAGCAACCACCAGCAGTAACAAACCAACCCGCAGGGCAAGAACTCATTGCCACTTTGCGCATTGTTGTTACGAATTCAGAAGAAGTGCCATTTTTCCTATAACAGGTCATCGTTTGACCATTGTCATAAGGCCCATAAACCCTATCGAATGAAGCGCCGGTAACCAGCTGACAAGCCGCCTCAGGCGTGGAACGTGGATTGGAAATATCGTAAGCCCACCAGCCATAGCCATCCGACAATGTTGCATCTGTAGATGGTGTCTCGCCAACCAATCCATTCTCTGTATTCTTGACCTTGAATACCCCAAGAGCATCCATATAGCCGACAAGCGACGCAAGACCAACAAGCGCACCTATTGGAGTGCTGAGCCTACCAAGACCAACAAGCGTCTTTGCCAGACTCGCCGCAGGTATCTTCGCAACCACATTGACCGGGAGACCCTTGCCGACAGGGAGAGTCCTCGACACCACCAAACCACGCTGGGCACTGCTTACCTGGGCATTGGGCAGCACCGTGCCACCACGAAGAACGGTCGAGCTTGGCGGCTCATGACTGAAAGACCATGTGTTTCCGGAATTTCGAACCTCGAACCCGTTGTAGTTGGTCAGGTTGAGATTGGCAAAGGATGGCACCGCGAACAGGCATATGCCAAGCCCCACCGCACCATAAATAGAGCGACTCATGAGCGCATCCCCATCAGAAAAGCGACGGCGCCCAAACCGCCAAGAATCGCCAGTAAGGCGTAAAACAGGGCAATTTGAGCGCCGACGAGCATGGCCTTAGACCTTGCTGATGATGCGCTTGGCCAGGGCGGGGCCCTTGAAAACCAGAGCGATGCCGACCACGATAACGGCCAGGGCCGTCAGCTTGACGGCGATACCGTCCAGGCTCACACCGTCCAAAATGGTGTCGATAGGCGACGACGCCTGCGCGAAAGCGCCAGCCGAGAGCGTCAGCGCGCCGACAGCAGCGATAGCCTTGGAACCGTACTTGCGGGCAGTATTGAAAGTTGCAGTCATGTGATTATCTCCAAAAGTTTATTGGCGCAAAATCGCACCGGTGAGGTTATTACCTCAACGCTGAAATCTAATTTGCCGAAAAAGCATTCCATCAAAAATCCAATAATTTATAAAAGATACGAAAATGCATATTATGCAAATGAACATACCCACGAGACAGAATTTCTCAAAAATCAACATACCCACTAGACAGAATTTATCAAACATCTCAGGCCTTATTAATAATTCGAATAGCGCACCCTGCGGCATAACCAATAGCCCAAGCAGCGATAACCACGCAGAATCCCCAGGAAGTGACGCGCAAAACTGATTCAGCGGTAATACCCAATGCGCCAAAATCGATCATGGATGACGCATCAATCCAGACCTGCGCCGCTACTGGGCATGGGTCAATATCCTGAGAACAGGCCAATATTCGCATTACTCGCTCCAGCAGAAATCACACTCAGGGCAAACCAAGGAATCACCCTCATCGGTTTCAAAGGCCGATTCTTCATCAACATGCGCGCAATCAGGGCACTCCATGGACTACCTCCTCTGCAATTGGTTTGAGCCAGGAAAACGGGCCGTTTGGCTCGATTCGACGGGGGGTGATCCGCACTCGCACAAAGCGCGAAAAACCGCCGCCCGTTGGTGCCCACTCAGAGAGGAGAAGCTCTCCTGTTTCATGATTGAGATAACCGCCCCCCTTCGCAGGTCGGAATGGCTCACCGACCGCAGCATTGCCCTGCACATACGAAGGCCACAGCACCCAACGGCGAATGCAACGACCAGACTCATCAAGCCCCCCGCTACCGTGAATTCGTGCACCACGTGGAAACCCCCCAACGTTCTTTTGTTCGATCTTTGATGCGTACTTCATGAGGTACG
>JAMNYN010000130.1 GCA_023622805.1 Pseudomonadota bacterium
GGCAAGCTGCGCCATGCCTTGACCATCGAGCGTTTCGACCGCCAGGGGGATTACCGCCTGCACTGCCTTTCCGCCCGGACCGTCTTGCGCGCGGCGCGCCTGGATGAAAGCTACAGCGCCCTGGCGACCGTGCTGCTGCGCCTGGGCCACCCCGACCGCCAGGCCGCCCAGCGCGAAGAACTGTTCCAGCGCATGGTGTTCAACATCCTCACGGACAACACCGACGACCACGAGCGCAACCACAGCCTGCGCCTGGGCTTCGATGGCTACTACGAACTCACCCCCGCCTACGACGTGGTGCCCACTCTGCAAAACCTGGGCTACCAGGCACTGTCCGTGGGCACGGCCGGTGCGGAATCCAGCCTGGACAACGCCTTGAGCCAATTGAACGAATTCGGCATCAAGCCGGCACGCGCCATCGCCCTGATCCAGCAGGTGGCAAGAACGGTGGACCAGTGGGAGCCGCACTTCAGGCAGCAAGGCGTGTGCCCCGCGGACATGGAACTGTTGCGCGCCAGCATGGACCGCGATGCGCTGCGGCTGCAAAGAAAAGCCTATTGCTGAAGCCGGGCAGGCGCTGTGGGCTGGATGGCCGGACCCGCCCAGGACCTCCACGGCCTGCGCGTGGTCTTGCCAGAACAACGCTCATCGCCCGGCTTCCAGATGCTGGCGTACCGCAGCACCGTCAGCGGCCACCCGTCCCACCTCGCGCGTGACAAAGCGTGCTTCCAGCCAGTCGGCCCAGCGGGCTGCACGGCGCATCAGGTCACTTCTATAGACCGCGTTGTAGCGGGGCGTGCGCGAATGGTAGTTGGCCGCCTTGGTCCATAAATCGCCACTGTCCTTGCGGATATGCTGGCGCAGCCGCCAGGCCGCGAGGTCGAAGGGGTAGCAGCCGGCCTGGGCGACATCGCCGGCCGTGATGCCGTAGCGGCCCAGGTCGGCCAGGTACAGGGTGTTGAACTGCATGGCGCCGACGTCGTGCGTGCCGTTGCTGTTTCTCACCCACTGCCCCGGCTTGCCGGCTTCTTTTTCGGCCACGGCCAGCACGATGTTCGCCGGCACTTCGTACTTCACAGCCGCCGAGATCGAGCAGATGACGCGTTCGTGCAACTGCGGGGGCAGGTCGGCAAAGATCATTTGCGGCCTCACTCGCCACCGGCGTCGCTGCGGGCCGCATCCTCGGCCCGGATTCTGGCGTCGTAGGCGCGCTGCGCGTGTGCATAGTCATGGGGCGCCACCCAATGCCCGCCGCGCTCGGGCACGCCGACGTAGCGCGGCAAGGTGCCAGTGAAGTCCGTGTAGGCATGCGTGAGATAGGCCATGCAATGTGCGGGCAGGCGGTTGTCGACCGGGAACGCGCCACGCTCCGCGCGCTGCAGCGCGGCATTGAGGGCCGCGGCATCGCAACGCCCCGCGCCCTGCGCCTGGGCCATGATCAGCGCCGACATCTGCGGCGTCTGCTGAGCCGTGGGGCACAGGCGCAGGAAACTGCCGCGCAGCCGAATGGTTTGCGCGAGCCTGCGGTGCGTGATGCTGAAATACCGGCGCAGCGCCGGCGCGCATTCGGCGGGCGGCGAGCCCGTCGACAGGCACAGCACGGCCTCGCAGGCCAGGCGCGTGTCGCCGCTGAGTTCGTCCTGCGCCTGCGCGCTGCCGCCCAGGAAAGCCGCCAGCACCGTGGCTGCGGCGGTGAAATATCTGCGGTATCTGCGGGCCATGGCCTGCTCCTTTGCCACTACGGTTTTTTGGAATCGCGGTTCACGAAAGCTTCGACCTCGGGAGCGTTCTGGTTGCCCGGACTGTGGCGATGGCCGGTGGCACCCAGCGACGCGGGCCCGCCAGCCTGTTGGATCGCGGACGCGACCTTGCCGCCCGCGGTTTGGCCAATGCGCTCCAGGGCGCCTTCGCGCAGGCTGGCAATCTTGGCTTTGCCCACGGCCAGCGAGCCTTGCGCCAACTGGCTCGCCGTGCCGGCCGCCGTGGCCGCAGCGCGGCCCAGCATGCCCGCGCCTTGCGAAGAGCCGGCGGCACCAGGCTGCGCCTGGCCGCCTTCTCCGGCCTGGGAACTGGCGCCCTTGCCGCCGCTATCGGTACCGCCGCCACTGTCACTGCGGCTGTCCTTGCCACCGCCGCCACCTTCGCTGCCGCCATCAGAGCTGTCGCTGTCGCTGTCGCCGCTGCCTTGGCCCGCGCTGTCATCCGTGCCCTTGCCCTGGTCCATGTCGGCAAACGCGCTGGCGGAGCTGCCCTCGTCGGCACCACCGCCGGCTGCATCCACCATGCTGCCTGCATCGCTGCCGCTGCCGACCGCCGACGCCTGGCTGTAGGCCGCCATCAAGGCCTGGGCGCCGCCGGCGGCATTGGCGGCGCCGGACGCCAGCACCGACCCGGCCATGCTCGCCGCCGCCGAAGCCGCACCCGCCGCCCCCATGGCCGCGCCCATCACGGCCCCGGCGCCCAAACTGCCGATATCGCCGGAAGCACCCGAGCCGCCGGTGATGATGCCGGCCACCATGGCCGGGATCTTGCTGGAGAGCATCAGCAGGGCCAGGCAGAAAACCAGCAGGATTGCAAGCTCGCTAAAGTTGTTATCAACTTTCCCCATACGGTTGTAGAAAGTGCCCAGCAGATCATTGCCGATGCCCACCAGCAAGACCATTGTCAACAGCTGTACAGCGATGCCCAGCACCGTCTTGTAGTAGTTGATCGCCATGTCGCTGGTCCAGCGGCTGCCCCCAAAGCCAAGAAAGAAAATGCCCGCGTACATCAGGATCCAACCAGAGATCAGCAGCAACAACATGTTCACGGCAATGGCGGCGAGCAACAGCAGGATGGCTCCGCTCAAAATGATGCCAACCAGGCTTTCTATGGGGTTCAAGAGCGACAAATTGGAAATCGCCTGCTTCCAGATCAAGAAGCCGATATCCACAATGCCGGACACGGAGATGGTCTGCATACCTGAGGCTTGTGCACCGAGCTGCTTCATCGATTCGATGATGGTTTGCGCAAAGGCCGGCCCATTGCGCAGCAACCAGAGGAAGAAACCGAAAAACAGGATGAAGCGGATGAACTCTGCAAAGAACTCCGCGAGATCGGCTTTGCGTAAGACCATCATTCCGGCCGTCCAGACCAGCGAAATCGTGCCCAACGTCCAGAACAGCCAGCTCGCGGCGTTCATCATCACGGCCTTCCACCCCTGGGCTCGTGTGGAGAACTCCGTGACCACCGTGTCCAGCAGCGCCAAGTTCTTCAGCTCGGCCGATGCCGAGGAGGCAGCCAGCATGAGTGCCAAACCGCCGCTGCCCAGCACCAGCATCCGCACCCATTTCATGGCCACCCCCGTTTGCTCAGCGCTTCAAGCACCCACACCATTTCAGCAACCTTCAAGGTTTGATGCTCAACCAGTTGAGCGGATTCGGGGTACGCCCGATTCGCGATGAAGCTTCCTCAAATTTCTGCCGCTCTTCTTCGGACAACATGAGCCATTTGTCCGGATGGATGGGCCAGGCAGATCGGGGTATGTAGGAACAGAACGACTTGAAATCTGCGCGCCGGCCCTGGTCCTTTATGAGCATCATTTTGGGGAACGTACAGTTCTCTTGACTCACGTCCGGCAGCGGCTCTTGGCCGCAGCCAGCCAGTGCGGCCGCAACAAGCAGCAATGAAAACGCCGAAACATGGGGGAATGCCATGACAGTCTCCT
>JAMNYN010000219.1 GCA_023622805.1 Pseudomonadota bacterium
AAGGCGCCGAAGTGTCTGCCTGGATAGGCCTGGGCGCCAATCTGGGCGACCGCGGCGCGGCGCTGGTGCAGGCCGTTCAGGCCCTGGCGGCCTTGCCCGCCACACGCCTGATCAAGGTCTCCGGCCTGTACGCCAGCGCGCCCATCGATGCGGGCGGGCCGGACTACCTCAATGCCGTGGCCGAACTGGCCACGGGGCTGGAGCCGCTGGCCTTGCTGGATGCCTTGCAAGCCATAGAGCAGGCCGCAGGGCGTGAGCGCCCCTACCGCAACGCACCCCGCACGCTGGACCTGGACCTGGTCCTGTACGGCGAGCAGCAGATTCAGAGCGAACGCCTCACCGTGCCGCACCCGCGCCTGACCGAGCGGGCCTTTGTGCTGCTGCCCTTGGCCGAAATCGCGCCCGAGCGGGTCACGCCGGCGCAATGCCAGGCTGTGCAGGATCAGCGCATAGCGAGAATTCAAGGCCCCGAGTGGGCGCAGCTGCCAGGCGGCTGAGAATTGCCTGATCCAACAAAAAACCCGGTGCAGTTGCCTGTACCGGGTTTTTTTGTCGCTGGGCGTTTCCGTGGAGTGATGCCAGCGAGTGATTTATAACGCTCGCAGCACCTATTGCCTATGCAACTGGCGTGCCCCAAGTCCAGGGGCAACGAGCAAGCGCCGCCGCGCAGCGAGGTTGCCGTCCCTGGCCGGGCGCCCCCCTCCACCGAAGGTTGAGAGGGGGAAGCGGCGTCAGCCGCTCAGGGGGTCAATCAACTTTCGCGCCCGAAGCCTTGACAACCTGCTGGTACTTCTTGCGCTCGGCGGCCATGAACTGGTCGAAAGCGGCGGGCGTGGTCGGTACGGGCTCGGCCATCAGCATCTCGAAGCGGCTCTTGGTTTCCGGCGCCTTGAGGGCGTCGGTGAAAGCCTTGTTGAGCTTGTCGATCACGGGCTGGGGGGTGCCGGCGGGAGCGACCAGACCCCACCAGGTGTCGATGGCGAAACCGGGGAAAGTCTTGGACAGGGCCGGCACGCCGGGCAGCAGCGGGCTGGGTGCGAGCGAGGTCACGGCCAGGGCCTTGAGCTTGCCCGCGCGGATGTTGGGCGCGGCCGCGGCCAGGTTGTCGATGTTGAAGTCGACTTCACCCGACAACAGGGCCAGCTGGGCGGGATTGGCGCCGCGGTAGGGCACATGCAGCGCAAAGATGCCGGCCTGCTGCTTGAGCATTTCACCGGCCAGGTGGCCGGAGCTGCCGTTGCCGCCGCTGCCGTAGTTGAGCTTGCCGGGATGGGCCTTGGCGTAGGCCAGCAGGTCGGCAATGCTGTGGATCTTGTTGCGCTCGGCGAAAGCGGCGTTCACCACCAGCACATTGGGCACGCGCACCATCTGGGTGATGCCGGCGAAGTCCTTGCCCGCGTCATAGGGCATGCGCGAATACAGCCAGGGGTTGACGGCGTGCGTAGCCGTCGCGGCCAGGCCGATGGTCAGGCCATCGGGAGCGGCCTTGGCGATCGCATCGGCGCCGATGTTGCCGCCGGCGCCGGCCTTGTTTTCAATGATCACCACGCCCAGCGTGTCGCGCACGCGTTCGGCCAGTGCGCGCGATGTGATGTCCAGCGGACCACCGGGTGCATAGGGCACGATCAGGCGGATGGGTTCCTGGGCTTGGGCGAGGGGGGCTGCAAGGGCCGCGGTGGCGGCGAGGAGCGAGAGGAGGAGACTGGTGCGACGATTCATTACTTGTCCATTTTCGCAAAAAAGCTGCTCTTTGTCCTCCGGGGAAACCAGTGAACGCAGCTTTCGTGCGTGAATGCGCGAAACATGTCGTTGGGCTGTGGCCTGACCGTGGCTAGGCTCAGGCTTTGTGCGCTCCGGGGATGGTTATCCAGGTTGCTTGCACGGAGGGGGGCGCGCTCGCATCGCCCATTGCCTACGCAACTGGCGTGTTCCAATCCAGGGGCGCCGAGCAAGGGCCGCCCCGCAGCGATGGTGCCGTCCCTCTCCACCGCAGATTGAGAGGGGGAAGCCGGGGCGCGCCTTGCGCGAAGCGGCTCAGGGGGCTTCAATGTTTATCGGCTTCGGACGTGAACGCGTCGGCGTAGAACTCGTCGGCGGGCAGACCGGCCTGGCTGGTGTAGCTGGCGCGGGCCGAATCCACCACGATGGGTGCGCCGCAGGCATAGACCTGGTAGGCCGACAGATCGGCAAAGTCGTCGAGCACGGCCTGGTGCACGTAGCCGCTGCGGCCGGTCCAGGCATCCTCGGGCAGGGCGTCCGAGACCACGGGCACATAGCGCAGCAAAGGCATTTTCGCGGCCAGTTCGCGCACCCAGCCATCGAGGTACAGGTCTTGCGGACGGCGGCCGCCCCAGTACAGCGTGGTCGCACGGGTCAGGCCGTTCTGCTGCATCTGCTGGAGCAAGGCCTTGATGGGCGCAAAGCCCGTGCCCGAGGCCAGCAAGATGATGGGCTTGTCGCTGTCTTCACGCAGGTAGAAGCTGCCGAACGGGCCTTCGACGCGCAGGATTTCCTTTTCCTTCATGTCCGCGAACACATGTTCGGTGAACTTGCCGCCGGGCATGTGGCGGATGTGCAGTTCCAGGCCGGGCGCGCTGTCCTGCAGGTAGGGGGCGGTGGCCATGGAGTAGGCGCGGCGTGCGCCGTCGCGCAAGATGAATTCCACGTACTGGCCCGCGTGGTAGCGGAATTTCTCGGTGGCGGGCAGCTGCAGGCGCAGCTGCATCACGTCGTGGGACATCTTTTCCAGCCCGGCCACGCGCACCGGCATCTTGCGGACCGGGAAAGCGCTTTCGTCGGTGACCTGGCGCGATTCCAGCACGACATCGCTTTCGGGCGTGGCGCAGCAGGTGAGCACAAAGCCCGCGGCTTCTTCCTCGGGGCTCAAGGCCTTGGCCTGGTGCGGGCCGTGCACTACGCTGCCGCTGAGCTTCTTGCACTTGCACGAGCCGCAGGCGCCGTCCTTGCAGCCATAGGGCAGGCCCACGCCGGAGCGGATGGCCGCGGCCAGAATGGTCTCGTCGCCCTGGCTGGCAAAGGCGCGGCCACTGGGCTGCACGGTGATTTGGTGGGAGGCGTTCGCAATCAAAGTCATTCGGTATCCTAGGAGCTTTTTCTGGGCTGGCAGGTGTGCCGTGGCCGGCCCGCACAACAGGTTGAATTTTGCCCTCAAACCAAAACCCTCTCGGGGCGCGACCGGCGCGGTTTCGCCGTCAGCGTCTGCTGATCATCGGCTGTGGCGATGTGGGCCTGCGCGTGGCCAAGGCGCAGCGCGGTGTGCGCCTGCTGGCGCTGACCTCTTCGCCCGAGCGCTGCGCGGCCTTGCGCGCGCAGGGCATCACGCCCTTGCTGGGCAATCTGGACGATCCGCGCAGCCTGCGGCGCCTTGCGGGCCTGGGCACGCGCGTGCTGCACCTGGCCCCGCCACCGCCGGTTTCCGAGGAGACCCCCCAGTGGTGGCTGGACCCGCGCACCACCGCCTTGGTGCGGGCCCTGCGCCGGCGTGGCTTGCCTCAGGCTCTGGTCTATGCCTCGACCACGGGCGTCTACGGTGACTGCGGCGGGGCCTGGGTGGACGAGAGCCGGCCTGCGGCGGCGCATACCGGGCGGGCCATGCGGCGCGTCAATGCCGAGCGCACGCTGCGCTGGGCCGGCCGCCAGGGCCTGCGCGCCAGCATCTTGCGCATTCCCGGCATCTACGCCCCC
>JAMNYN010000050.1 GCA_023622805.1 Pseudomonadota bacterium
CAAAGCGGCACGCAGGAAGCGCCGGATGTGGTGCTGTGCAGTGTATTGGGAACACCGCCGGCGAAGCGGTTCGAGGAGGTTTTACGCATGCTGATGCAGGCCAATCACCTGTGGGCGGGGACGGGCGGGGGCACCTTGGGCCTGTCGCCCGCGGGTGATGCTGTCACCTGGTGTGTGCGTTGGCCTGTGCGGGATCTGGATGGCGCCACGCTGGCTGCCTTGATCGCCGGTTTTACCGAATTGGGCCAGGCCTGGGGGCAATACCTTGTAGCAAACACCGATGAGATGGCGCCGGCCATGCATTCGGATATTCGGGCTTGATCATCATGGACACTATTCACCTTTCCCCTGGCAACGGAGGATTTCCTCCGTCGACATTGCTGCAAGAAGCCGAGAGCTCCCCGCCGCAGGCAGGCGCAGCGGGAAATCAGACCGGCGCGACGACTTCGAGCGCCCCGCCTGGACCTGCTGAGCAAAGCAGCTTTCCCTGGCCCGTGCAGGGCGTGATAGAACAGTTGACCAGTTATTGGTGGCCGACAGCCCCCTCCGTGCCTGACTTGTCCCCGCTGTGTATCCCCGAGCCAGGGACTCTGGCCACGAACCCTGCGGTGCTTGACGCGCTGCTTGTCCACGCGCAGGACGCTGGCACCGAACTGTCCCGCGAAGCCATCCAGAAATACGTGGCCCTGGGCGAGTGCGTGGTGCGTGCCATCGAGCTGACCGGGGCACAGGATAGCCAGGAGGAAGTCCCACTGGATGGGGGGCAGGAGGCGGTCGACGCCACCGGGCAATTCCGCGCGGGGCGTGTTCAACGACTGAAGCTGACGACGCCGGCGGGGGGGGTGGAGTTGACTCCCAGTCAGGAAGTGACGCGGGCCATTTCCTGGTATGTGGTCGCCTGCGCTGCGCAGCAGGACGCGAACCAGAAAGCCACGGGCATGGCGCGAATGATCGACGGCAAGGAGGTGAGCGATCTGTCGATCAGCGGATCCTATATGTTCAAGGACCCGGGCCACGCGATCTACCGCTTCATGCAAAGCAGCCCCTTGGCTTACAGCCGGATCTCGACGCATTTCAATGAGACGTCGGCCAGCTCAAAGGATTACTGGGGCAATGCGGATCAACGCGGCATAGAGGACTATGACCGGCGGTTGCCAGGCCAGAACGGCACCATATTGTTCGACCAGTTGCAGGGCGATGAGGGCCAGGCACTGATGTTCATCAAATTTGAATCCGAGGGCATGCCACATGTGTCGACCAGCGCGCAGCGGATCGACGACATGGGGCGCGGCAGTGCCAGCCCCGCCATGGCTTGGCAGCGTGTGATCGCGCACTCACTGAGCTTTATTCGAACGCGCTTGGAAAGCCCGCCACCTGGCGTGGAGCGCAAGGAGCATGTCTACAAGGGGATCTTGAGGCCGGTAGCGCACGATCCCTTCATGCAGGTGGTCTCGAGGGCAGAAAAGCTCGGCCTTCTTGAGCCGGAAATGAATTCCCGGCTGCATGCACGAGGGTCGCAGGAGAGAGGCTTTCCCCATCTGGAGACCATCCTGACGCAAGTCAAGGCAAAAATAGAAGGGCTGGCAGAGCGCACTTCGGAGCACGATGATCTGCAGGCCGAGCTGGTTCAACTGGAGGCCGCATTGCAACTGGTCAAGGCGCAGCTGGGCATGCAGTCAGACGCTTTGGACATTGTGCGCCGCGGCGCCGAGACGCATGTGGACTTGAGTCCGCCGCGTGCGCATTGGCAAGCGCAGCAACGCAGCTTCCAGCATCTCGAGGGCGACCTGGCGCAAGCGCAGGGCGTGCTGCAGCCCTACCTTCTGAGCTCAGGGGATCACCAGATTCCAGCGGGCGTGCACGCAGCGACGGCGCAAGATTGGCGCCTCCACGGCATAGAGATCAACGGCAAGGCCTATCCGGGCGAGGGCCAGGCAGGCTGGATGGCTTCCGGCGTCGATGGCAGCGGGTCCAGCCTGGAGCAGGCGTGCAGCGCTTTTGTGCAAGCCTGTGGTGAAAATCTGGTGGCCGCCGACTGGATCAGTCGGTTTGCCCAGCAAAGACTGGCCCAGCCGCTGTTGAGCTATCTGCAAGAAGAATCGCTGGGAAGCGTGGGCGAGGGCATCGATCTGAGCGCGGGGGTGCGGACTTTGAAAGTCAACACCCTGCCCCAGGGAGCGGTGGAAGTGGTCCTGGATTTCAAGTATGAAAACCAGGAAGAGGCACCTATCGATGTCAGGAGGGTGCCCGACGACACAACGCTGGAAATGGACGAAAAGGCCAGGCTGCAGGCCTCTGCGGCGCTGCGGTTTGAAAACCTGGCCAGCTTCACGGCCGCTCAGGCCCCGGTGCCGGTGATCAGCAAACCGCTGACTTACAGCACCTCGTATTTCCATGAGAAGGCCGGGTCCGGTTTTGAGCTGCTGACTGAAGCCGATTTCAACCCGGAGCTGTCTACTCCCCCCTGAATCGTGCCCCTCGCCTCAGGTCACTGCCTGGCGCTGGTGAAAGCGCGGCTCGCGCCACTCGCCTGATACCAGCACCTGGCGCAGCTGCTCCACGGCGTTCCAGACGTCTTCAAAGCCCACATACAGCGGCGTGAAGCCAAAGCGCAGGATGTCCTTGTGCCGGCCCAGGCCGCCGTCGCCCTGGCGGAAGTCGCCGACCACGCCGCGCGCGATCAAGGCCTGGATGATGGCGTAGGCGCCGCTGCCCTGGCCGTCCAGGCCCAGGCCTTCGTCGCGCGTGAGGCAGACCTGCGAGCCGCGCTGGGCATGGTGCAGCGGCGTGGCCAGGCCCAGTCCATGGCCCTGGCAGCGTTCCTCGACCAGGCGGATGAACAAGTCCGTCAGCGCCAGCGACTTGGCGCGCAGCGCTTGCATTCCGCCCAGGGGCTCGGAGGCGCTGAACACATCCAGCCCGCATTGCAGGGCCGACAGGCTGATGATGGGCTGGGTGCCGCACAGGTAACGGCGGATGCCTTCGGCCGGCGCATAGCCGGGCGTGAACTGGAAGGGCGCCGCATGGCCGAACCAGCCCGTGAGCGGCTGCCAGCAGCGGTTGACGACGCGCGGGTGGGCCCAGACAAAGGCCGGTGCGCCCGGGCCGCCGTTGAGGTATTTGTAGCCGCAGCCGACGGCGAAGTCGGCGTTGGCGCCGTGCAGGTCGACAGGCACGGCGCCCGCGCTGTGGCACAGGTCCCAGACGCAGAGAATGCGGTGCGCATGGGCGGCGGCCGTGATCTGCTCCATATCGTGCATGGCGCCCGTGCGGTAGTTGACATGGGTCAGCAGCAGAACAGCGGCGTCATCATCCAGTGCGGGCAGGATTTCCTCGGGCTCGAGCAGCACCAGCTCCAGGCCGTGCTGCTGGCACACCGACTGGGCGATGTACAGGTCGGTGGGGAAATTGCTGCGTTCGGTCAGCAGCTTCTTGCGCGCCGGGCCGTCTTCGGCCGCGATCCGGGCGGCGGCCGTGAGCACCTTGAACAGGTTGATCGAAGTGGTGTCGGTGAACACCACTTCGTCCTGGCCCGCGCCCAGCCAGGGCGCGAACTGGTTGCCCAGGCGCAGCGGCAGATCGACCCAGCCGGCCTTGTTCCAGGAGGCGATCAGGTCCTGCGACCATTCGTTCTGGACCACGCTGGCGACGCGCGCCGCCGTGGCCTTGGGCGCCGCTCCCAGCGAGTTGCCGTCGAGGTAGATC
>JAMNYN010000287.1 GCA_023622805.1 Pseudomonadota bacterium
GACGTGCCGAATTTCGAGCGGATTTTCGGGATTTCGCTGGGCGGCGAGGCCACCTTGAAGTTCCGCCCGTTTCCCTACGTGCCGGACATGCAGCGCCAGGTGGTCGATCTGGCCGTCCAGCCCCGGTCCGTCTACATGCTCGCCGACAAGGCGCGCTGGCGCTGGCAGCACTGCGTCGAGCCGACGCGGGAGCTGCGGTGGTCGATTACTTTCAGGGATTTGCAGGCGTTTGCATAGGCGGATGGTGCTGGCGCGCGGGTCAATCAGCTTTTTTCCTAAAGAATGCCAGTAGCTCGGTGGAGTGCTTTGCATCGCGGACAAACGGCGGCACCGAGAGTGCCAGCAGCAAGGCTGCCAGCGGCACGACACAGATAAAGCCGATGTACTTGAAGCCCAGTGCGCCGGCGATGCTGCCCAGCACGAACATGCCTATCAGTCCCGCACAAGAGCGCATGCGCGTCCAGTCGTGCAGCACCTGCTCGGCAGGCGCGGTGCCGATCTGGGCGTGACGTTTCCAGAAAAACATCTTGCCAAGTTCCATGCCCAGGTCTGTGAAGTTGCCCGTCATATGCGTGGTTCGGGTGCTGCCGCCAGAAGTCTTGGAGCCGACCGCATTCTGCAGCCCCATCATGAAAGAGAGCAGCAGCACCGTGAGCGGCACGGCAAACGGCGTATTCCAGGTCAACGTGGCCGCACCCATCAGGCCAAAGGGGAAGAGCATCAACGCTTCCAGCATCAAGGGCAGGGCATAAACGCTGTACAAGTGCCGCTGGCGTCCCCAGTTCACCAGCACCGCACACACGGCCGCACCGGCCATGAAGGCCAGAATGGCGCCCAGCGCATTCAGCAGCATCTTGCTGCTTCCCAGCACCAAACCGTCGGCGAGCTGCGAGGCAAAGCCCGTCATGTGCGAGGTGTACATGTGCAGCACCAGAAAGCCGCCCGCATTGACCGCCCCGGCATTGAACGCAAGAAGCCACCCCAGTGCGATGTTGGTGGAGGGTGCGCGATGGCGGCTGGTGAGATGGCGCAGTCTGCGCATCAAAAGTTCCACTGACCTGTATGCATAGGCTGGATTGTCGGCCAAATCCTGTTGCGGGCGGGATCAGTGGAAATCGAGGGGGCTGAGGCGGGGTCTGTCTACTGCTGTGGGGCAGTCCAGTCCGCATTTGACGGCCTCAAGTTGGTTTCTTTGTGAAGAGCGGTTGGCAGAACTGTCACCAGACTGTCACCAGCGCAAGAATGAAAAAAGCCCGCTATCTAAAAGATAGCGGGCTTTCCTTATGGGGGTTGGTGGGTCGTGCGTGATTCGAACACGCGACCTACGGATTAAAAGTCCGGCCATAACAGTGTTTGCCTGTGTTGGTTGGTATATGACTTTCCTTTGAAAATCAACAGGTTGCGAGTAGTATCTGCTTTTGAGCGTTGATTGAAATACGCCAGTATTTGGAAAATCGTCTTACATCCGCCCTTACATCCTGGCCGATGTAAGACCACAAGGAAATGACATGGCAAAGATTGCCTTCACCGCTGGCCGCGTCTCTGGCTTCAAGTGCCCGTCAGACAAGAAGCAGGCATTCCTATGGGATGCGACGGCACCAGGGTTGGGCCTGCGCGCCACGCCAGCAGGGAAGCCGGCCTACGTTTTTCAGAGCGTGTACCAGAGCAAGGACATACGCCTGACCATCGGCGGGCCTGATGCTTGGAGCATTCCGGACGCTCAGGCCAAAGCGCGTGAGCTGCAGCGCCTGATTGACGAGGGCAAGGATCCGCGCGACCTGAAGCGTGCCGCTCTGGCTGCGGCCCAGGCCCAAGTCTCCGCCGCCGCGACCGCCGCTGCCGAGGTGGTGGCTCAAGCGCTGACTGTGGAAGAGGCGTGGTCTGCCTACCTTGAGGAACGCCGCCAGCATTGGGGAGCGCGCCACTATGCTGACCACATCACCCTGGCGCGAGCTGGCGGAGAGCGCTCCACCAGGGGCACCCGAGGCCGAGGTGTGACCGTTGCCGGTCCGCTGCATTCGTTCATGGCGCTGGCGCTGCGCGACTTGAATGCTCCAGCCATCGAGGCCTGGGCCGCAAAGGAGGGTAAAACTCGCCCGACTGCTGCCCGCCTTGCTTGGCGACTGTTGCGCGCGTTCCTAACCTGGTGCACAGAGCATTCGCAGTACTCCGCCATCGTGCCCAGCACCAACCCCGCCAAGACCCGCAAGGCGCGGGAATCACTGGGCAAGTCGAGCGTTAAGCAGGACGCATTACTGAAAGAGCAGTTGTCCGGCTGGTTCGCTGCCGTGCGAGCCATCGGCAATCCCACCGTATCGGCCTACCTGCAGACGCTGCTGCTGACTGGCGCCCGCCCGGGCGAGGTAATGGTGATGCGCTGGGAGGACTTGAACATTCAATGGCGAGGCTTGACCATCCGTGACAAGGTAGAGGGCGTGCGCGTCATTCCGCTGACGCCTTACGTTCACCAGCTGCTGGCCGCACTTCCACGCCGCAGCGCCTACGTGTTTGCCAGTAACCGAAAAGAGGGCGCGCCAATTACTGTGCCGAACCATGCACACCATCGGGCATGCAAGGTTGCTGGTGTTGAGCTTCTGACTCTGCACGGCCTGCGCCGCAGTTTCAAGAGCCTGACCGAATGGCTGGAGTGCCCTGCGGGCGTTGTGGCCCAAATCCAAGGCCATAAGCCCAGCGCCACCGCGGAGAAGCACTACACCGTGCGTCCGCTTGACCTGCTGCGCCTGCACCATGAGCGTATCGAGGCATGGATTCTGGAACAGGCTGGGGTGCAGTTCGACCCCGCAGCCGAACCCGGCAAGCTGCGCGCTGTGCAGTAACCCCAGCCAGTCCCATTGGCCCAAGCCATTCCGCCAGAGGGGCGCCAAGGGCAGTAGCTATGCATGGCTCACGAAAAACACTTCACGCGAATTACTATTTTGAGACGTTACAGGCGTCACAGACGTCACATCCTTATAAATCAACAGCTTAGCGTGTGACGCCTGCAAAACAGGTGACGTCACAGGCGTCACACCTGAACGGGTATGCGTTTGTTGATATCAACTTTGATTTGACTGGGCGTAGACCATTTGCGTAGCAATGGTGCTGGCCGTTCCCTCAACGCAGATGCATGCATTTATATACAGTGGTTGGAGTTGACCGTTTACGCCCCAGCTAGGCCCGCTTCGAAACCGGGCCGAAAAGTCGGACACCTTCACCGACCGGCTGGGGCACCATTTGAAGGCTGCGCTTTGAAGGAGTGCAAATTGGTGGACTATGAAAGCGACAAGGCCCGATTCTGGAAAAATAGCGTTGCTTGGACATTCAGCGAGGTTCAGTTCCTACTGAACGGAGAATGGCCCAGTCAATCTAAGTCTCCTCCGACATCGCTAAATACGAGTTTCATCGATGTAGAAGTTGAAATTAACCATGGCCCGGTGGAATTTGAAGACAGCAATGGCCAAATTGTTGAAAGTTGGATGACTGAACAAACAACGGAAAGCCGTGTGTATCAGCCCATTCCCTCTGATGTAGATCTTTCTCAATTAGTTGAGGACGCCGTAATTGCAGGAAGCCTTACGCCGCTACCGCGACATAGAAACCCAAGGCACAAAAGAGATTACGAGTCGCGATTCAATCCGGTCGAAGTCATTGCATGGGCGATTGCGCGGGGTTGCTTTCCAGACTTTCCATTTGG
>JAMNYN010000144.1 GCA_023622805.1 Pseudomonadota bacterium
GCTCGTGGCCTTGGCGCCGCACCAGCCGTTCGGCCGTGAAACTGCCGGCTTGCCAGGCGATGAACAGCACCAGCCAGGACACGGGCAGTGCGAAGGGGCCTATTTGGAGAACCTGGTCCATGGCGGGGGCGTGCGGCGTCAGGCGCGGATGTAGGTCCAGCCCGCGGCCTGGAGCGCGGCGATTTCCAGCACGGCCGGGCCGGCCAGCACTTCCAGCGGCGCATGCGGCACGCGCTGCAGGTGTTGCAGCGTGTTGGGGCACAGGGCGGTATGCGCATCGGCCTGGGGATGGGGGATGTCCAGCGCGGCGGCCACGGCCTGTGCGTTGGCGATGATGCGAATGCGCACAGCCGGGTTGGCTTGCTGTGCGTTCATGAGGCTGTTGCGTGCGCGGGCCAGGGCTTCAAGGGTAGGCGCGTGCAGCAGGATGGGAGGCAAAGCGGTCATGGCAGGCAGGTTCCAGTGGGGGATGAAGAAGGGGGTGGCGTGCAACGTGCAGCGCATGGCGCAGGCTGCAGGCATTGTGCGGGCATTGGCGGCGCTGCGCAGTGGCACACGAAAAGCCCCGGCCTCGCGGGTGCGGGCGGGAGATGTTCGCGGTCATGCGCAGCGCGTGCCCGGCGGGCGGCTTAGAGGCCTACGCCCAGCAGCTTGCCGTTGACTTCCAGGCCGTAAGTGGAATACGGCGAGTCGTGGAATTGCTGGCGGGTCTGCTTCACGTCGCCCTTGAAGCGTGGGTCCTGCGGGCGCTCGAAGCTGTTGATGAACGTGGCCACATCCCAGGCTTCCTGGTCGCTCAGTGCATTGTGCAGACCGTAAGGCATGTTGGACTTGATGAAGCTCGCCGCCTTGTCGATCTCGTGCATGCCCGCGCCCCAGTTGTAGGAGTCCTTGCCCCACAGCGCGGGGAAGACGGTGAGCTTGCCGCTTTTCTGTCCCTGGCCCTGGTCGCCGTGGCACAGCGCGCAGTTGGCGGTATAGACTTTTTGGCCGGCGTCGAAGGTCGGCACTTGTTCGGGCTTGGGGACTTTGGCGAAGCCTGCGCCGGGCTGCTTTTCGCCTATCGGGGCTTTGGAAGCCATCCAGTAGGCATAGGCTTCAACGGCCACCAGGATGTCGTGGCCGTCCTGGGGCGCCGTGCCGTTCATGCTGTACATGAAGCAGCCGCGCACGCGTTCGGCAAAAGTGTCGACGTGGTCGGTCTTCTTGCGGTAGGCCGGGTACATGGGGTAGGCGCCCCACATCGGCGCGGCATTTTTGAGCCGGCCCGCGTCGATATGGCAATTCGCGCAGCTGAGCGAGTTGCCGGAAAAGCCGACGGCGTTCTCGGGCGTGCGCGCGAAGATGGCTTCGCCGCGCTGAATCCATTCGCCCATCTTGGAATCGGGAATGTCGCGCTCGCCGGGAGGGCTGAAAACGGCAGGCACCAGGCCGGCCGCGGGCGTGGCGGTGGAACTCTGAGCCGCGACCGCGGGGGCGTCGGGCGTGCTGGGGCGGCTGTAGAGAATGCCGCCTATGGCCAGCGCCAGGGGCAGGGCGGCCAGGCCCAGAACCAGGGCGGAACTGGCTGCGCCGCTCCAGGAGGACTGCGCGGGTGGGGTGTCGTGGTTGTCCGTGGTCATATGCAAATCACCTCAATCAGTTGGAGCCGGAGTGCAACTGCTGGTAGTAAGCGGCTACGTCCTTGATGTCTTGGGGTGTCAGTTTCTGGGCGATCGAGCCCATGAGCCCCAGGGGGCCGGCATCGCGGCTCTGGTTTTTCCAGGCATCGACCTGGGCTTGCATGTAGCCGGCCGACAGGTGGCCGATGGCCGGGAAGTCCAGTCCCACGCCGGCGCCGCCGGGGCCGTGGCATTTGGCGCAGGCCGGAATGCCGTCGGCCCAGCGGCCGCGCTCGACCAGCCAGGCGCCGTCGCTGCTCTTGGCTGTGGGCAAGGCGCCTTGCTTGGGCTTCACGGGAAGGGCCAGGCTGGCGTAGTAGGCGGCTACATCGGCTTTTTCCTGGGCCGTCAAGGCCTTGGCCATGGGCGCCATGACCGGGGCCTTGCGCTGGTTGTTGGCCATGGTGTCGAGCTGGCGCTGCAGGTAGCCCGCGGGCTGTCCGGCCAGGGGTGGAAAGTTGGCGCTGCCTTCGCCTTGGCTGCCGTGGCAGCTGACGCAGGCGGTTGCGCCTTGCGAGCCGCCTTGGGCAGCGATTTTCGCGCCGGCGTCGGGGTTGGCCGCAAAAGCCGGTGCATGCAGCGCGGACAGAACGGCAAGGCAGGCCATGCCTTGGAGGGTGGCCTTGAATACAGGCATAGATTCGCGAGGGTTGGTGCCCGGGCGTGGCGTGCCGGCAGTAGCGGCGGCCGGCGGGCGGGCGTTGCACAAAATGGCTTGCCTTTGAAATCGGGCAGCCCAACCCTTGAGCCTAAGACGCGCAGATTAAGCCTGCGTTAACTACGCCCTGCCGGCTGCATCGCCGGTCAGCAGCCGCAACGGCAGGCGCAGCTCGGCCACCAGGCCCGTGCCTTCAGGCCCGGGCTGCAAGCGCAGACAGCCGCCGGCGCTTTGTGCAATGCGCTGGACGATGGTCAGGCCCAGGCCGCTGCCGTGCACGGCCGATGACTTGCGCCAGAAACGCTGCGTGGCCAGCTGGCATTCCTCTGCCGTCATGCCCGCGCCCTGGTCCTGGATGCGCACCAGCAACTGCAGCGGTGGCGGGTCGCCAGGCGTGGCCGCGGGCAGGGGAGCGTTGGTCAGCGTCAGCCGTGCCGTCACGCGGCCAGCGCCGCAGTGGTGGCGCAAAGCGTTGTCCGTGAGATTGGTGATGGCGCAGGTCAGCAGCGCCGGGGCGATGGGCAGCTCCAGCTGTTCCCAGCGCCAGGGGGCGGGGCTGTCCACGGACATTTCCAGTCTGGCCCCGGCTTGTTGCTGCGACTGGCTGCAAGCTTGTTCGAAGGCCAGGGTGATGGCGGTGCCCCGCGTGGTGGGGCCTTCTTGCGGCTGGCCGGTCTCCACCCGGGCCAGCAGCAGCAATTGCTCCAGCGTTTCATGCATGTGGGCGATGCCCTGACCGGCCTGCTGCAAGGCCGTGCTGGCTTGCGGCAAGGCGCCGCTGGCCGAGGCCCTGTCCATGACCAGTTGCGCCACCTGCACATGCGTCTTGATGGCCGTCAGCGGCGTGCGCAGTTCGTGGGCGGCGTCGGCGGTCCAGCGGCGTTCGCGTTCGATGGCGGCATTCATGCGGGCCAGCAGGTCGTTGAGGCTCAGCACCAGCGGGGCCAGTTCCACCACGTCCTGCCCGGCCTGCACCGGATGGGGGTCGCGCGGCGGGCGCCGGGCCAGCTCCTGCTGCAGACGCTGCAGGGGCTTGAGCGCCAGCGAGCAGCACCACCAGGTGAGCAGCAGAATGCCGATCAAGGCCGCGAGGAAAGGCAGGACCAGGCTGTAGGCCAGGGATTGCACCAGATGTTCGCGCACGTCCATGCGGTCGGCCGTGGCGATGCGTATGCCGTTTTCTTCCAGCACATAGGTGCGCCAGGCCTTGCCGCCTTTGGTGATGCGGCTGAAGCCGGTCGCGCCCAGGCTGTCGAAGCCCGGACTGTTGCTGGTCTGGGCGATGGGGCGGATGTCGACTTCGCTGCGTACCAGGCTGACTTCGCAGGCCACGCCGTCGCGGGCGATGACGGAAAGAATGTCC
>JAMNYN010000091.1 GCA_023622805.1 Pseudomonadota bacterium
AAGGCAGCCAGTGAAGGCACGACGGTGCCTGAAGTGCGGGCCATTTTCGACCGGGCCGCAGTGATAGATAACATCTCTTCCATCCAGGGCAAGGACCTGGAGGTGACCAAGAACAATGAACAGGTGCAGGTCGCCTTCAGTTACTCCCGCGAGATTGCGCTGGCTGGTCCTGCCTATCTCGTTTACCGTTTTAAGAAGCAGACTCCCTAGGTGCAACCCGGACTCATCGCATTGCAGCAGCGTCTGCAGTACACATTCAAGGACCCTGCCTTGCTGCAACGTGCCATCACGCACCGCAGCTTTTCGGCAGACCATAACGAACGCCTGGAATTTCTGGGCGATTCCGTTCTCAGCCTGGCGATTTCCAGCCTGCTGTTCGAGCGCCTGCGCTCCCTGCCCGAAGGCGATCTTTCGCGCGTGCGCGCCAACCTCGTCAAGCAGGACACGCTGCACCGCATCGCCGTGCGCCTGCAACTGCCCGAGGTGCTGCGCTTGGGCGAAGGGGAGTTCAAGTCGGGCGGCAAGCAGCGCCCGTCCATCCTGGCCGACGCGGTGGAAGCCGTGATTGGCGCGGTCTATCTGGATGCCGGCTACACGCCGGCCGAAGTGCTGGTGCACCACCTGTTCGAGAAGGTGGAAATCAACCCGCAGATGGAAGCGGCGGCCAAGGACGCCAAGACCGCACTCCAGGAATGGCTGCAAGGCCGAAAAATGAAATTGCCGCAGTACCGTGTGGTGGCTACCACCGGGGCGGCACACCGTCAGCAATTCGAAATCGAATGTGCCATTGCCGAATTGGGCCTGATCGAGTGCGGCACGGGTGGATCCCGCCGCGCCGGCGAACAGGCTGCGGCCGAGGCCATGTTGACCACATTGAAAGCGAAAAATCATGAATGATGCTACCCACGACGTAGCTGGCGATGCAGGCGAAGAAAATCCTGCGGCGCAAACTCCTGTAGATGCCAATATCGAAGCCATGCTGGCCGCGGCCAGCGTGCCGGCTTACGAGCAAGGCCAGCGTTGCGGCCTGATCGCCATCGTCGGCAAGCCCAACGTGGGCAAGTCCACGCTGATGAATGCACTGGTCGGCCAGAAGATCAGCATCACGTCGCGCAAGGCACAGACCACGCGCCACCGCATCACCGGCATCGCCACGCGCGAAGCCACGCAGTTCGTGTTCGTCGACACGCCGGGCTTCCAGACCCAGCATTCGACGGCCCTGAACAAGTCGCTGAACAAGACCGTGATGGGCGCGATCAGCGACGTCGACTTGATCTTGTTCGTGGTCGAAGCGGGCAACTTCACGCTGGCCGATGCCAAGGTGCTGAGCCTGTTCAAGCCCGGTATTCCCACGCTGCTGCTGGCCAACAAGCTCGACCAGATCCATAGACGCGCCGACCTCGCGCCCTGGCTCAAGAGCATGCAGGAACGCCACCCGTTCACCGAATTCGTGCCCATGTCGGCCAAGAAGCGCGACGACATCCAGCGCCTGTTCGGCATCTGCGAGAAATACCTGCCTGAGCAGGGCTGGTTCTACGGCCCCGACGAGTTGACCGACCGCAGCGAGAAATTCCTGGTCACGGAAACTGTGCGCGAAAAGCTGTTCCGCTTCACCGGCGACGAGCTGCCCTACACCTCCACGGTGGTGCTGGACAAGTTCTCCGAAGAGAAGAGCAAGGAACACAAGCGATTCATGCGCATTGCCGTGACCATCGTGGTCGAACGCGACGGCCACAAGGCCATGGTGATCGGCGACAAGGGCGAACGCCTCAAGCGCATCAGCACCGAAGCCCGCCAGGAACTCGAGCGCCTGATGGACGCCAAGGTGTTTCTGGAAGTCTGGGTCAAGGTGCGTTCGGGCTGGGCCGACGATGAAGCGCGCGTGCGCTCCTTTGGCTACGAATAAGCGCTAGCTTGGCTGCCAAGCGCGTCATCGACGAGCCCGCCTATGTGCTCCACAGCTATGACTGGAGCGAATCCAGTCTGATTCTGGAGGTCTTCACACGCCACCGCGGCAGGGTGGCGCTGGCGGCCAACGGCGCCAAGAAGCCGACGTCCAACTTCAGGCCGGTGCTGCTGCCGCTGCAGCCACTGCGCCTGACCTACTCCCTGGGCGCGGAAGGCAATGCCGAGATCCACAGCCTCAAGGGTGCGGAGTGGGTCGGCGGCCATGTCATGCCCACGGGCGAGGCCTTGCTGTCCGGCCTGTACCTCAACGAATTGCTGCTGCGCCTGATGGCGCGCGACGACCCCTATGCGGCGCTGTTCGACGTCTATGGCGGCGTGGTGCGGGTTCTGGCCGGCACGCAGGGCGAAGCCCTGGAGCCCGTGCTGCGTGCTTTCGAGCTGGTGCTGCTGCGCGAGCTGGGGCTGCTGCCCAGCCTGGGCGAGGAAACCATGACCTTGTCGGCACTGGAGCACGGCAAGCGCTACATGCTGGTGCCCGAAGGCGGGCTGCGCCAGGCCGCGGCCGGCGAGCGCGCTGCCCTCACGGGCGCGCAGTGGCAGGCGCTGGAACAGGCCCTGGGCAGTGCCAATACCCCGACGGCTTCGGTCTATACCGCGACTTTGCGTGCCGCCGCGCCTGTGGCCCTGGCCCTCAAATCGCAATTGCGGACCTTGTTGCAATACCATTGCGGCAGTCCCTTGCTGCGCACCCGCCAGCTGATGATGGATTTGCAAAACCTATGACTTCCTCCAACTCATCTCCGTTATCCTCGGCGCTAGCGCCACTCGCGGCCCATGAAACAGGCATGGCCCAGCTCAGGGGCACCGAGGAAGCGCCGCCGCGCACCGAGGGTGCCGTCCCCCTTCCAGGGGGAAGCCGCGTCAGCGGCTCAGGGGGTGCTTTATTTACCCGCACCGCGTTGTCGGTCAACGTCAACAAGGTCGCGCTGGTGCGCAACACCCGCCATCTGGGCATTCCCAGCGTGACGCGCGCGGCCCAGCTGTGCCTCGAGGCCGGCGCGCAAGGCATCACTGTGCACCCGCGGCCCGACGAGCGCCATATCCGCGCCAGCGATGTGAGCGAGCTGCAGGCGCTGCTCAAGCAATGGCCCCAGGCCGAGTACAACATCGAAGGCAACCCGTTCCACAACCTGATGGACTTCATCCGCGCGCAGCGGCCCCACCAGGCGACGTTCGTGCCCGATGGCGAAGACCAGTTCACCAGCGACCACGGCTGGAACTTCCCCCAGGACGCCGAGCGCCTCGCGCCGCTGATCGCCGAATGCAAGGCCCTGGGCGTGCGCGTAAGCCTGTTCATGGACCCCATTCCCGAGCAGATGGCGGCGGCCAAGGCCGTGGGCGCGGACCGGGTCGAGCTGTACACCGAGCCCTATGCCGCGGCCTGGGGAACGCCTGCACAGGCGCAGCAGCTCGAAAGCTACCGCGCGGCTGCCCAGGCGGCGCTGGACGTGGGCCTGGGTATCAACGCCGGCCACGACCTCAATCTCGACAACCTCGCGGCCTTCGTGGCCCAGGTGCCGGGACTGCAGGAAGTCTCCATCGGCCATGCCTTGATCGCCGATGCACTCGAGCGCGGCTATGCGGGCGCGGTGCAGGCGTACCAGGAAACCATAGCCGCGGGCATGCGTTCCAAGACAGCCCAGACGGCCTGACACCATGATCTACGGCATAGGCACCGATATCTGCGATGTGCGGCGCATACGCGACAGCCTG
>JAMNYN010000636.1 GCA_023622805.1 Pseudomonadota bacterium
GTGGTGGCCCACCGCTACGGCATCAGCCGCGAAGACCAGGATGCGTTCTCGCTGCTGAGCCAGCAGCGCACGGCCGCCGCGCAGGCCAAGGGTCTGTTCGACGACGAAATCATTGCCTGCGCCACGCGCATGGCCGAGAAGAACAAGGAAACCGGCGAAGTCACGCTGCGCGACGTGGTCGCCACCAAGGACAACTGCAACCGCGCCAGCACCACCCTGGAAGGCCTGGCCAAGCTCGAGCCCGTCAAGGGCGCCGGCCAGTTCATCACCGCGGGCAATGCCTCGCAGCTGTCCGACGGTTCGTCGGCCAGCGTGCTGATGGAAGCCAAGGAAGCCGAGCGTCTGGGTCTGCAACCCCTGGGTGCTTTCCGCGGCTTTGCCGTGGCCGGCTGCGAGCCCGACGAAATGGGCATAGGCCCGGTGTTCGCCGTGCCCAAGCTGCTGGCCCGCCACGGCCTCAAGGTCGAGGACATCGACCTGTGGGAAATGAACGAAGCCTTCGCTTCCCAGGCCTTGTACTGCCAGCGCCGCCTGGGCATTCCTTCGGAACGCCTGAACGTCAATGGCGGCGCGATCTCCATCGGTCACCCATTCGGCATGACGGGCGCCCGCCTGGTCGGCCATCTGCTGCTCGAAGGCCGTCGCCGCAAGGCCAAGTACGGCGTGGTCACGATGTGCATTGCCGGCGGCATGGGCGCTGCCGGCCTGTTTGAAATCTATTGATGGAAAGCACCCCCTGAGCGGCTTCGCCACTCCCCCCTCTCATCCTTCGGTGGAGGGGGGCGGCAGCCTCGGTGCGGGGCGGCCCTTCCTCGCTGCCCCATTGCTGGGTTGCGCCAGTGGCCTGGGCTGTGGGTGGTGCTAGCGTTATGAATAACTGAGAGAAAACCAATGGATTTGAATTTCACTCCCCAAGAGGAAGCCTTCCGCGCTGAAGTGCAGGGCTTTCTGAAAGACAAGCTGCCCAAGGAGCTGGCTGCCAAGGTCAAGGCCGGTCAGCGCCTGAGCAAGGGCGACCAGGAAAACTGGCAGGCCCTGCTCAACGAGCGCGGCTGGTTCGCCAACCACTGGCCCGAAGAGTGCGGCGGCCCGGGCTGGAGCCCGGTGCAGAAGTTCATCTTCGACAACGAGTGCGCTGTCGCGGGTGCGCCGCGCATCGTGCCGTTCGGCGTCAACATGCTGGGCCCGGTGCTGATCAAGTACGGCGACGAAGCGCAAAAGAGCTACTGGCTGCCGCGCATTCTGAGCGGTGCCGACTGGTGGTGCCAGGGCTACTCCGAGCCCGGTTCGGGCTCGGATCTGGCTTCGGTCAAGACCACGGCGGTGCGCGGTGTCGACGCCCAAGGCGATCACTACATCGTCAACGGCCAGAAGACCTGGACCACCCAGGGCCAGCACGCCAACATGATTTTCTGCCTGGTGCGCACCGACAAGAGCGTGCGTCCCCAGTCGGGTATCAGCTTCCTGCTGGTCGACATGAACACGCCCGGCGTGGAAATCCGCCCCATCCGCACGCTGGACGGCGACCGCGAAGTCAACGAAGTCTTCTTCACCGACGTGCGCGTGCCGGCCGAGAACCTGGTGGGCGAAGAGAACAAGGGCTGGACCTACGCCAAGTACCTGCTGACCTATGAGCGCACCGGCATCGCCGGCGTGGGCTTCTCGGTGGCCGGTCTGGAAAAGCTCAAGGCCGTGGCCAGCCGCGCGCAGCGCAACGGCAAGCCGCTGGACCAGGACCCGCAATTCGCGGCCCGCATGGCCAAGGTCGAGATCGACCTGGAAAACATGAAGACCACCAATCTGCGCGTGATCGCGGCCGTGGCCGGTGGCGGCGTGCCGGGCGCGGAAAGCTCCATGCTCAAGATCCGCGGCACCGAGATCCGCCAGGAAATCCTGTCGCTGATCCGCCGCGCCATGGGCCCGTACGCGCTGCCGTTCACGGACGAAGCCCAGTACTCGGACTACGCGGGGGAGGCCGTGGGCCCCAAGGAAGCGGCCACGGCTGCCGCCAACTACTTCAACTACCGCAAGCTGTCGATTTTCGGCGGCTCCAACGAAATCCAGAAGAACATCATCTCCAAGATGATCCTGGGCCTGTGAGATTGTTGCGATGAACTTTGAACATAGCGAAGACCGCCGGATGCTGGCGGACACCCTGGACCGTTTCGTGGCCGAGCAATACGGCTTTGAAACGCGCAACGCCATTGCCTATGGCGACGTCGGCATGGCGCCGGCCCTGTGGAACCAGTTTGCCGAGCTGGGCGCCATCGGCGCGCTGTTCCCCGAAGCCGACGGCGGCTTTGGCGGCGCGGGCTTTGATGTCGCCGTGGTGTTCGAATCCCTGGGCCGCGGCCTGGTGGTCGAGCCCTTCCTGGGCGCCTTGATGGTCGGTCGCGCCCTGGTCGCGGCCGGCACGGAGGCGCAAAAAGAGCGTATCGCCAGCCTGATCGACGGCTCTGTCATCGCCGCCCTGGCCCACGATGAGCCGGGCAGCCATTACGAGCTGTCCCGCGTCGCCACGCGTGCGCTGCGCAATGACGGCGGCTGGAAGCTGTCGGGCGCCAAGGCCGTGGTGGTGCAGGGCGAACACGCCCAGCTGCTGCTGGTGTCGGCCCGCACGGGCGGCGAAGTGGACAGCGAGGACGGCATTTCGCTGTTCCTGGTGCCCGCCGATGCGGCCGGCGTGCAAGTGCGCGGCATGGGCCGCATGGACGGCGGCCGCGTGGCCGAAGTCACGCTGAGCGACGTGCAAGTGGGCGCCGACGCGCTGCTGGGCGCTGAAGGCCAGGGCTTTGCCACGCTGGAACTGGCCCAGGCCTGGGGCCTGCTGGCACTGTGCGCCGAAGCACTGGGCGCAATGGAAGTCGCCAAGCGCGACACGCTGGAATACCTGCAGACGCGCAAGCAGTTCGGCGTGGTGATCGGCAGCTTCCAGGCCTTGCAGCACCGCATGGCCGATCTGCTGCTGGAAGTCGAGCAATCGCGCTCGGCCGTGATCAACGCGGCCGCGGCCATGGACGCCGACCGCAACACGCGCGAACGCGCACTGTCCGCCGCCAAGTACACCATCGGCCGCATCGGCACGCTGGTCTCGGAAGAAAGCATTCAAATGCACGGCGGCATCGGCATGACCTGGGAACTGCCCCTGTCGCACTACGCCAAGCGCCTGGTCATGATCGACCACCAGCTGGGTGACGAAGACCACCATCTGGCGCGCTTCATGGCGCTGGGACGGGGCGCCTGATGAGCGACGCGAACCACGCCCCCCTGATCAGCCGCCGCGAAGGCGCGGTGCTGGTGCTGTCCAACAACAACCCGGCCGCGCGCAATGCGCTGTCGCCCGGGTTCTATGCGGCCTTCACCGAGGCACTGCAGGCCGCGCAGAACGACCCCACGGTGGGCGCCATTGTGCTCACCGGCGAAGGCGGCCATTTCTGCGCGGGCGGCGATTTGCGCCAACTGGCCAAGCGCCGCGACCTGCCCGAAGCAGACCGCCGCGCCAAGCTCGAAGGCCTGCACGACCTGGTGCGCGCGGTGCGCGATTGCCCCAAGCCGGTGATCGCCGCCGTCGAAGGCGCTGCGGCCGGCGCGGGCCTGTCGCTGGCCCTGGCCTGCGATATGCTCGTGGCCGCGCGCAACGCCGTGTTCTCGGTGGCCTATGTCAAGGTCGGGCTC
>JAMNYN010000278.1 GCA_023622805.1 Pseudomonadota bacterium
GGGGGCTTGCAATGGTGGCGCTCGCTGCATGAACGCGCAAGGCACAGCATGGCGACGGCGCAAGCTTCATGCGGGAATGCTCAGCCGGAACCGCACCAGGTCGTTTCGGCCCGCACTCTCCAGGCGGGTCTCGCCCCCGTGCAAAGAGGCGATCTGACGCACCAGGTACAGGCCCAAGCCAGCACCTGGGGATTGCTGTGCCTGGCGGCCTCTGAAGTACTTTTCGAACAGGCGCGGCACTTCATCGGAAGGCACTTCTTCACCGGGGTTGCTGACACGCAAGACCAAGCCCCCGTGCTGCTGAGTCAGCACTTCCAGATCGAACTGCAGGCCAGGCTTGGTGTGGCGATCGGCATTCGCGAGCAGGTTGCGCACCGCCACACGCAGCAACTGCAGGTCGCAGAACACGCTCTCAGGGACGCCAGCGTCATGCAGTTGGACCCGGCCGTCGGGCCAGTCCGTCATCAGGTCGTCCAGTAGCTCCCGCAGCTGCGCGCTGGAATACGCGCGCGGCTGGAATGGCGCGTGGTCGGTATCCATCCGATATGCACTCAGGTATTCGTCCACCAGGGCCACCATGCGCTGGGCCGCGCTGCGCAGGTTCGCGCAGCGCGCCAAAGTCTTTTCGCGCGCCGCATCCAGGTTGCGGGCAATCTGCTGTGCCGTCGTGTTGATGATGGCCAGCGGCGTGAGGAACTCGTGCGAGATCATGGCGATGAAATCCAGCTGCGACTGCTTGGCGCGGCGCTCGGTTTCCAGCGCGGTACGCAGCTCGGTCTCCAGGTACTCGCGCCGCGCGATCTCCTGGCGCAGGGCAGCGGTGCGGCGCAGTACCTCCTGCTCCAGCTGCTCATTTTGCAGACCCACCAGACTCACCACGCGTGCCTGTGCCTGCTCCTTCTCGCGGCGCAGCTTGTCGTAGCTTTCGCTCAAGCGCACGCTCATGACGATCATGTGCACCAGGGTGCCCAGGGCCGCCGCGTTCTGGGTCATCACCGTGTTCGGCAGCCAGCCCAGGTTGCGCAGGAAAGAAATCGTCACGCCCGCGTAGTAGATGCCAAACACCAGCAGAAAGGCTTTTGCACGCCCATCGTCGCGCGGCAAGAGCCACAGTGCCGTCCCCACCATGATGACCATGGCGAGCAAGGCGCCGAGCTGCATCAACTGCATGCCGCTGCCTATGTCACTCATGATGACCAGCATGGCAGCCAGCAGGCCTGTCGTCGAGAAAGCGCCGATCATGCCGCGGCTCAGGCGCGGCATGCGCTGATTGAGGCCCAGCTGCAAGGTGCTGTAGTACACGCCGACCGGCAAGGCCAGGCACAAGGCCAGGCTCAGCGCATGATCCGAGAACTTCCCGGGCAGGGCCAGCAGTTGCTGAGCCAGGCCGGATGTCAGCCACTCGCACAGCAGAGCGAGCCCCGCATAGGCCACATACCAGGCACTGGTTGACTCGCGCGTCTTTTGCCAGAACAGCAGGTGGAATGTCACTAGCAGCAGGCCGAAACCCAGGCCCAGGCCGTAGTAAAAACTCTCGCGCTGTGACTGGGATCCCTGCAACTCCGGTGTCGCGATATCAATGCGCGTTGTCAGCGCGTTGCGCGTTTGCACACGCAGCAGCAGCAGCTCGGGTCCGGTGCGGTCCAGCTGCAGCGGCAGTACCGGATTGCGGGCATCGACAGGCCAAAGAGAATGGTCCAGGTCTTCGCCCGAACGCTGTGCCAGTTGCCAATGCCCGGCGACATCGCGGCGATACAACTGCACGTCGTCCAGCAAGGCATTGCTGAATTTCAGCAGCCACCGAGTCGGCGCCGTCGCATCGCGCTGAACGCTCAGGCGCAGCCAGATTGTGTCGTCGGTATAGCCCACCCTCACCGTGCCGGGCAAGGCCTGCCATGATGCCGCTGCCACGGTTTGCGCATTCAGCTGTCCGCTGGGGTCGCGCAGCAGCGCCAGATGGCCGCGGGTCGACATGCTGGCGTCGGCGTTGAGCTGCAGCACGGGCTGAGCACAGGCGGGCCGGCCGGTCAGGGCCAGCAGCGAGGCGAACAGCAAAGCCAGCAGCAGGGGCTGGGCTGGTCGTGGACAAAGAAAAGAGATCAGGCACCACATCGGCGCCGATTATGTGCGCGGCGAGACGGCCTGGCTGCGCTTTTTTCGCTCGACCGGCAATCGCTGGGCCGCTGCACATAATTGCTCAGATTGGCCCCCTGATCATGGCTTACCCTATACGCATGCTTGATGTAATCCTCCTTGAAGACGAAACGGTATTGCGTGAGGAGCTGTGTGAATTCCTCACGGGCTGCGGCTATCGCGTCGATGCTGAATCCTCGTTGGAAGGTTTTCGTCGGCGCTTTGACCCCGTTCGCCACGGCATCGCCGTGCTTGACCTGGGTCTGCCCGACGGCGATGGCCTGAGCCTGATTCGCGAGCTGCGGGCACGCGGCGAGCGTCTGGGCATCGTTGTGCTGACGGCCCGCGGCGGCGCGCGCGACCGCATTGCCGGCCTGGACATTGGCGCCGACCATTACCTCGCCAAGACTTCGGATCTGGACGAGCTGGCCGCCACCTTGGCGGCGTTGGCCCGGCGCCTGGCTGATCCCAGCCCGCCTTCGGTCAATACCTGGGTGCTGGAGCTCGGTCCCCGATGCCTGCAGCCTCCAGGGGGCCCGGCCATTGCGCTGTCCGAGCAGGACCTGACCGTGCTGCACGAGTTGATGCGCAACGCCGGCAACATCGCCACTCGCCGCCAGATCATCAAGGCACTGGGCGACGACTTCCTGAGCTACGACCAGCGCCGCCTCGACACCCAGATGCGCCGTCTGCGGCGCAAGGTCGACGAGTCCTGCGGTCAGATACTGCCGATCAACACGGCCCGCAATGTCGGTTATCGCTTTCACGCCAAGGCAGTCATCCGGCCCTGAAATGGCGGGGCCGCTGGCAGTGCCCCACCGCATCTGCTTTGCGCGCAGCCCCATCAACATCCGCGTCTGCTCAGAAACGCTCAGATTGGCAAGCGTTCCGGCCATTAACCTAGCGTGTTGCGACGGCCTCGGGTGCAGAGCTGGCGCGCCAGAGTCATAAGACTCCGAACGGCCGTCAAGGCCGCGCTGCCTGGCTCGCCGGCCTGTCCCGGCATTGAGAGCCGTCCGCCCGAACAGGCAACCGTCCCCGCCATGAACCGTACCCATTTTCTTCTGGCCGCAGGCCTGGCCTGCTGTCTGTCCCTGTCCGCCCGAGCCCAGCCGGCTGTCGACGCACCCACGGGTTTTGCGGCAGCCTTGCGCAGCATGCTGCTGTACCACCCCGCACTGGCCGGCAAGCAGGCCCAGGTGCGCGCGAAAGAGTCCGCGGCCAACAGCGCGCGCGCAGCGCGCTATCCCTCGCTCGGTGTCTCGGCCGGCACGGGCCAGAACGCTGGCTACAGCGGCGCCAGCACGGTCACGCTGACGGCCCGACAGCCCCTGTGGGCCTTTGGGCGCATAGACAGCGCCATCGCCTATGCGGACCGCGGCATCGAGGTGCAGCAAGCCGATGCCTGGGCCACGCGACGCCAGTTGATAGAGGAAACCGCGGTCAGCTACGCCCAAGTGCAGGCTGGTCGTGAGCGCCTGGCGGTGGCGGAACAAAGTGTGCTGCGCCACCTGGAGTTGCAGCAGCAGATT
>JAMNYN010000067.1 GCA_023622805.1 Pseudomonadota bacterium
AGCGCATGGTGCATAGCGGCGCGTTGCGGCGCATTGATCGTGGCCTCTACGACCGGCCGGGCATGAACAGCCTCACCAAGCGACCAACCCGGCCGGATTACCGCGCCGTGGTCGAAGCCATTGCGCGCCGCGATCAACTCCGTCTGTTGGTCGACGGCATGACGGCCGCCAATGACCTCGGGTTGACCGATGCTGTGCCTGCGCGCGTCACGATCCATACGGATGTACGACGGCGCAGCATTCACCTGGACAAGCTTGCCATTGAGTTCAAGCACACCGCGCCAAGCCGCTTGTATTGGGCAGGCAGGCCTGCCATGCGCGTGGTGCAGGCATTGCACTGGCTCAAAGACACTCTGGCCACAGACCGGCAACGCATCCTGGCCAAGCTGTCCAAGGTGCTGACAGATCCCCAACATGGCAACGCTATCCGCAACGATCTCCTGGAAGGTTTCGCTGTGCTTCCCGCCTGGATGCAAAGGCTGGTGCGCGAATTGCCTGGATGTGACCCCTCTGCAGCCATCGTCCCACCGTTGCCACAGGTGCAGAAAAAGACGATTTCCGCGACCCCTGCGCGCAAAGCATTGAAAGAAAGCCCACGTGAAAGCTGATTTTCAGACGGTCATCGCCGCCTCGGATGCCGACCGACTCGACCTTTTCCTGACTACGGCCGCGCGCCTTGGTACCCCGGTGCAGAACGTCGAAAAAGATTTCTGGGTCTGCTGGACCCTGGACGCATTTTTCAACGGCTTGCCCGCCGGGCGGGCCTCGGTTGCTGTTCAAGGGCGGCACATCGCTCTCGAAAGCCTTCGGACTCATCTCCCGGTTCTCGGAAGACATTGACATCACGGTCTTTCGCGAGGACCTTGGCCAGCCTGTGGAACCCGCCGACTTGGTGGGTCTGAGCGGAAAGAAGCGCAAAGCCACACTGGACGCGATCCTTTCTGCCTGCCACCAGGGGCCTATATCGCGGGACCGTTCACTCAGCAACTGAAGGAACTAGCCACAAGGGCTAACGTAGCGACTGGACGGTATCCGGGACTACGGGGGCAAGATCATATTCTCCCCACAGCAGCATGAGCGTGACGCCTTTGCGGCCAATCTCGTGGTGGATGTGTCCGTAGGCGGGTGGGGCATAGATGTCGCTGGGGCGAGGCGAGACCAGCAGCCGCCGCTCCAGAGCGGCCTCGTCCATGGCGGCAATCGCTTGCCACCTACAGATTCCGGAAAACAGTGCTTATAAAAGTGCCTTGTAGCCGTTCAAGACCTTCGTGCTATGCACCAAGCCTTGCTTCAAAAGGATTTCCAAGTAATGTTCCGCATCCATTGGCGGTTTTTTGAGCGTGGCGCGCTGACGCTGGGCAGCGGTCACCACGGAAGCCGTATCAAGGTCGAGCAGATCACCGATGAACACATCTGGATGCTGGGCTTCAATCCCAAAAGTTCTCAGCGCATCGGCAGGGAAGTCCTTTTGGTTGAAAGTCACAATGACGCTGGCGTTGCACCGGATGGCGGCGGCCAGGACATGGCGATCGTCTTTGTCTGGTAGCTGCAACCCTTCGATCAGGTCTTGGTAGCCTTCAACCACTCCATCAGGGATGGCGCTATCCATCAAGTCCGAGGTCCGATTCAGCTGCTCAACGCTCAAATCTGGCCTGTTGATCAGCAGATTGCGCTTCCACTCGTCGTGAATTTGCGCGCTCCAGCGCGCCCTAAAACGCCCCGAGAGCCCAAGCCACATCAAAAAATCCCGCAGGGGCGCAGGATAAAGAACGCAGGCGTCGTAGACCGCGGTGAACGGGGAATGTCTCATTCGTACCCCATTCCCAATTCCTGAGCCTGCTGCGCCAGGGCCTCCATGGCGTCCTGGCTGGCCTTGTCGCGACGCTCTTTGAACGCCATCAGATCCGCAAATCGGACCCGGCGATGCTTTCCAGTGCGATGGAAGGCAAGTTGACCGTCTTCCAGCAGCTTGACCAGGTGCGGCCGTGAAACATTCAGCATATCCGCGGCCTCCTGGGTGGTCAGCTCCGCATGCACCGGCACCACCTTCACAGCGTTGCCATCGGACAGCTCTGCCAAGATATCGAGCAGCAGGCGCAGCGCCGACGTGGGCAGCTCGATCTGGTGCGCCTGACTGCTCGCGTCCAGGATCTGAATGTGCTGAGTCTCCACATGGGTGGACAGGTACGCCGCCAGGGCGCGCTGCCCCTCCACCGCAGCCTGCACTTCGCGCGCAAGCGGCAATGTCATCTTGGATTGGGCGATGGCAGGCATGTGGAACTCCTCAGCGAAACGATTGGAGTTCATGTTAAACGAAATAAACGAAATTCGCAACAAACGAAAGCCGCCCATCCCCTTTGCGGGACAGGCGAGGGTCAACACCACCCTCCAGCGCGCAGCTGCGTGCACTCTGTGCGGCCCAAAGCGGCTGGTACAGCGCGCCATCTTTTGCCATTTGATAGTTAATCCACACGCACCACAATGCGAGATATGATGCGTGAATAATTTGAAATTAAATTATTGACTCGAAAAAAAGCCCAAGGAAATGAGCTGTCCAGAAGAGATTTCAGGGTGAAAGTGAGATAGCCCCCTTATTCCCAGGCCCCGTCCTATCACTTACCTTTCGGCCTGCATGGACCTGTACAACGGCGAGATCGTCGCGTATCGCTTGGCAGGGCGTCCGGTCTTCGAGATAGTTTCCAGTATGCTTGAAGCCGCGCTCTCGCGGGCCAGTTGCGTTGCCGACTTGATCGCGCACTTAGACCAAGGCTGGCAGTACAAGATGCAGCCCTACCGTGCGATGCTTGCGCGATGCGGAGTCAAGCAAAGCATGAGCCGCAAAGGCAACTGTTTCGACAACGCAGCAATTGAAAGCTTCTTCGGCACCTTGAAGGCCGAGTATTTTTATCTCGAAAGGCCCGACAGCATTGATACGCTCGAAGCGGGCGTGCATGATTACGTCCTCTACTACAACCACGAGCGCATCAAGCTCGGGCTGCAGGGGTTCAGCCCGATGGAGTATCGGCTGACAAGCGCCGCCTGATCGGCGGAATTAGGGCCGTCCAACTTCTGGGGGTCAGTTCAAAACCGGGGCGGGTCAGGATCACTTCGGCGTGCTTGGTTCTTTCGCATCCTGCTAAAGCCATCATCAGGCGACATAGTTATCGTGCAACTCGACGATTCGATCAATGAACGCTTGAACTTGCCGGATGTGCTCTCTCAGCAACTCTGCCGAACCTGGGCCGTCTCCCGCTATCACGGCCGACGCTATGCGTTCGTGGAGCAGCACTGCTTCCTCGCTCCCCCCCAGTTCGGCATTGGCGATGCGACGAAGGCGCATGAGTTGGGTTCGGGCATAGCACACGACATCCCATGCAGATGGATGGCCCGATAACACGATGATGGCGTGATGGAAATCTTCATCCGCCTGAAGACTGCCTTCGACGTCTTTGTAAAAGAGCGCTTCTCGCTGTCGATTGACGATGCGCATGAGCGTGCGGCGGTCCGCCTCTGGCGCCATGGCGGCTTTTTCGACCGCAGCGCATTCGAGTGAACCGCACCGGGTTTCGTGGAGGCAATTTGGTTTAAGTCAGGCTGCCACCGAGGTGGCCTGACTGGCGAGTTGCCGGTAGTAGTTTGCCTCAGCTTCTGCCGGCGGAATGT
>JAMNYN010000132.1 GCA_023622805.1 Pseudomonadota bacterium
GCCACAGCCGTTGTCCGTCACCTTCAGCAGGATGCTGCCGTCATCGCGGCGACTCAGGCGCACCCCCACTGCACTCGCGCCGGCGTGTTTTGCGACGTTGTTCAACGACTCCTGCACCACACGGAAGAGGCAGGTACACAAGGTGGGCCGTGATGCCAGGTCCTCGGTGGCGTCGTCTTCGCAGGCCAGCGTGCAGGTCGAGTCCGTGCGCTCGACGAACTGCTGCGTCAGCACTTCGAGTGCAGGCACCAGGCCCAGTTCCTCGAGCATTTCCGGACGCAAGTCGCTGACGATGCGCCGGGTCGATGCAATGGCGGCGGCTGCGAGCTTGTCGATGCGCAAAAGCAGTGCTTGCGCCCCCTCTCTGCCACTGGCGATGCGCTCGCCAATCGCCACGGTGTCCATGCGAATGGCCGCCAGCGACTGCTGCAGGTCGTCGTGCAGTTCACGTGCAATGCGCCGGCGCTCATCTTCCTGGATGCGATGCTGCGCCCCGATCAGCAGCTGCAACTGGGCATGCGAATCCGCCAGGTCCGCCTGCGCTTACTTGATCTTGCTGATGTCGCGGGCGGTGACGACCGAGCCGACGATATGGCCCTCTCTGGAACGAATCGGCGCGAAACTGTAGCTGCCGACCCACGTTTCCCCGGTGTCCCTGCGCCGCAGCACATGCTCCACATTGGACGCTGTTTCCCCGTTCAGGGCCCGCAACGCAGCCCACTGCGGCAGCGGAGCCGGCGTTCCGTCGTGCAGGAGCACTTCGAGCACCTGCGCGTACTCGGCGAGGGTCTGACGGCATTCCTCCCGGCAGCGGAACCGGTGGAAAGAGACGAAGGCATCGTTGAACTCGACACAGCGGCCCTCGGCATCGGTGATGAGCACCGAGTCGTTCATGCTGGCCAGCGCCGCCTCGAGTTGGGCCTTGCTCTCGCGCAGCGCGGCCTCGTCCTTCCTGCGCAGGGTGATGTCACGCAGGATCACGGTGTACAGACGCAGACCGTTCACCTGGAGGTGCGAGATGCTGGCATCGATTGGAAACTCCTCGCCGTCGGCGCGCAGCCCCATGACCTCACGGCTGCCACCCATGCGACGCGGGTGCTGCTCATTCGCTCCGAAGGCCTGCACATAGCTGCGATGGGCAGCATGAAATCTGGCGGGAATCAGGCGCTCGAGTGGCGCGCCAACCAGGTCCGTCGTTTCACACCGGAACAGACGCGCAGCAGAAGGGTTGGCACTGACGATGCGCTGCTGCGCATCCGTGGTCAGCATGGCATCGGTGGCGGAATCGAAGATGCCTCGCAGCCGGGCCTCGCTCAGCGCCAGCGAGTGCGAGGCCGCTTCGAGTTGCCCGGTCCGCTCCTTCATCCGTTGCTCGACCGTCTGCCAGGCAGTGGCCTGCGTGCGGCCGACGCGCTCGTGCAGCGCCCTGTCGCGCCGGACCAGCGCATAGAACGCAGCCAACAACAGCGTCAGCGCCGCGGCCAGCAGCGCGACATAGCCTGCGCTGCGCTCGATGTCAGCCTCGCGCGCAGCGTGTCGCTTTGCCTGGGCGGTGGACGCTATTGAATTCATAGAGTCCAGAACTGTGCGCAGACTGTCCATCAACGCCTTGTCTTGTGCCGCGTGCTGCGCCACCAGCGACGGGCCGCTGCCGCTGGCTTGAGCCGACGCAAGCATCTGCACCAGCTCGGCCCGCTTCGCTTCGAGCAGGCTACGAAGCCTCAAAAGCTTGCCCGCCTGATCAGGCCGGCTCTGCAGCAACGCCGACAGGTCACTGAGTTCGGTTTCCAACCGCATGAGCCCTGCCCGGTACGGCGCGAGAGACTGGCCCGCCCCTGTCAACAAGTCATCACGCTGACTCGCCTGCAGGTCAAGCAAGCGGGTGTAGATGCGCTGCGTCTTCGCCTGGACGTCCTGGGCTAGGTCGAATTCCACCAGATCACTGCGCCACCGCGCCAGCGTCTGCAGGCTCAGCGCCATCAGCGCCGCGACGCCCATCACCAGTACCAAGGTCACAGCCAGATACTTGCGCTCGAAGAAGATCTTCATCGACGCATCGTACCCGTGACTGCGCCCGCGGTCATATTTCCCGCCATCGTGCCTTGCTCGCCGTTAATCGATAGCGCGATGTCGTTGATGGATCCAGGGGAATCAGAGGTTTGCATCCCTTGTCACCAGGCGGCGGCCGGCGCCAAGCCGCTGCGTGCGCTCAATGGGCTGACATTTCGCAGCGGCACACTGGAGCGGATTCATGTCAATGGCGATGAAGACCCGCCGCGGCAGTGCTCGCATCCAGGCCCTCCTGTCCGTCAGGCCCCAGCGGTCCTGCAGCCCCCACCAGAAGCAGAGATGATGTCCAAGCACCAGTCCAGCGCCGTCTTGCCGCCACCGCAGTGCGAAGGCGGCATGCTGTTGGCGCAGGCACTTGGGCGGCGACGCTCGACGCGTGCGTACACGGACCGGCCGCTGACGCTGCAGCAGCAGTCCGATCTGTTGCGGTCAGCCTACGGCATCAATCGCATGGACGGCACCTTGCTGGCGATAGCCGCGGCTGCGATGGCCCGGGCCGGCGATGGCAGACTGGCAAGCGTCACACTGCTCGCCGCGCAGACCGACTTCACCGAACCTGGCGAACTGCAACTGTTCATCGACGCGGCGCAGGTGCACATGCTCGACAGCATGATGTGGCAACGCGGCTACCTCACCGCCAACCAGATGTCGGGCGCCTTCCAGATGCTGCAGTCGAACGACCTGATCTGGTCGCACGTCGTCCATGACTACCTGCTGGGTGAGCGCTCGACGATGAACGATTTGATGGCCTGGAACGCCGGCAGCACGCGCATGCCGGCCCGCATGCATTCCGAGTACCTGCATCGCCTGTTTCTCGGCAACGACCTGGCGACCGGCCGCTACCTGGTGGACGGACATCCGGTGGCGCTGCAAAACATCCGCACGCCGGTCTTCGCCGCAGGCACCGAGCGCGACCATGTCGCACCCTGGCGCTCGGTCTACAAGATCCACTACCTGGCCGACACCGAGCTCACCGTCATGCTTGCCAGCGGCGGCCACAACGCCGGCATCGTCAGCGAGCCGGGGAACGCGCATCGGCAGTTCAGGTGCGCGCCCAAGACCGCCACCGATGCCTGCCTGAGCGCTGAGGAGTGGCTGGCAGCGGCCGAGGTGCAGGACGGTTCATGGTGGCCCGCATAGCAGGCCTGGTTGAGCCGGAATTCCGCTGAAAAGCGCGTCCCGCCGCCGGCGCTGCGCAGCCAGGAAGACGGCCTGCTCGGTGGCGCGCCGGGCCGCTATGTGCTGGAGCGATGACCGCACGCCGTGGCGTGGTAGCCCGTCCTGCATCGCGTGGACACGGAGCACCAGTGGTCAGGCATCCGGTGCTTGCGGCCCTGTGCTCCTTTCAGGAGCCGAGGCCTTCAGCATGGCCGGCTGAACGTTCAAACGGTACAGCACCAGCGTCGCGTCCTGCGGATCGCGTTGGCGCTGCAGTTGCAAGTAGGCGGCGAATCGGCGCATGAGGTCGTTGTCTGACCCTGCCTCGTTTCCACGTACACCAAGTCATGCAGCCAATAGGCTGCTTTCCTTTGTGACCGGGGCCATAAATCCGATGGCCGTGTGCATGCGCACTCGGTTGTAAAAGCC
>JAMNYN010000241.1 GCA_023622805.1 Pseudomonadota bacterium
GCGGGCGACACATATTCCGGCCCGGCAGCGGTGGCGCCGGAGCGTTCGCGCGAAGTGCATGCGGCATGCAAAGGCATTCGTTCCCCTTGAGAATAGGCCGCTGTCCCAGGCCGCCCGCGCGACTGGGGCATATAAAAGCCAAGGAGTGCCATGCGAGAGTTTGCCGAAAAACCGGGTCAGATGATGGAGGGCGGCGTGTCCATGGGCGGGAGCGTTGTTGCGGACGGTCTGCCAGCCGGCCGGCGAGGGCGGGCCATGCTGGTGGTCCTGCTGGGTCTGCTGGTGGCGGTGCTCGACGGCAGCGTGCTCAACCTGGCCTTGCCGGCGATTGCCCGCAAGTTCGAGGCCGCGTCCTCGGATGCGATCTGGGTGGTCAATGCCTACCAGATCGCCACGCTGGTGATGCTTTTGCCGCTGGCGGCGGTGGGCGAGCGCATAGGTTACCGGCGTATCTACCTGGGGGGCATGGCCTTGTTTGCACTGTCGTCGCTGGGCGCCATGCTGGCCTCGTCACTGGGCACGCTGATCGCGGCGCGCGCGCTCCAAGGTTTGGGCGCGGCGGGCATCATGAGCGTGAACGCGGCCATGGTGCGGCTGATTTTCCCCCGGGCCCTGCTGGGGCGGGGCCTGGCCATGAACTCCATGGTGGTGGCGATTGCTTCGGTGGCCGGGCCTACGCTGGCTGCGGGCATTCTGTCCGTGGCGAGCTGGCCCTGGCTGTTCGCCCTGAATGTGCCGCTGGGCCTGCTGACGCTGCTGCTGGGCAGCCGGGCCTTGCCGTACAACCCGCGGACGGCGGACGCCGCCGGGCCGGCGCAGTTTTCCGTACTGGACGTGCTGCTGAACATGGCGATGTTCGCGCTGGTGTTCCTGGGCGTCGATGCCCTGGGGGTGTCCCGCAACGGGCAAGGCGGGCATGCGGCCCTGGGCTGGGTGCTGTTGGGCGCCGGCCTGCTGGTCGGTGCCTGGCATTTGCGGCGACAAAGCCGCAAGGCGCGGCCGCTGTTTCCCGTCGACCTGCTGCGCATTCCGGTGTTCGCACTGTCCATGGCATCGTCGGTGACGGCTTTTTGCGCCCAGACCCTGGCGTTTCTGGCCCTGCCGTTCCTGCTGCTGGAAACCCATGGCCGCTCGGCACTCGAAGCCGGTCTGCTGATGACGGCCTGGCCGGCGGCCATCGTCACCGTGGCACCGCTCGCGGGCTGGCTGATAGGGCGCTACCCCGACGGGTTGCTGGGCGGCCTGGGCATGGCGGTCTTTGCCGCCGGCCTGTGGCTGCTGGCACTGCTGCCGGCCCAGCCTTCGGACCTCGACATCGTCTGGCGCATGGCTTTGTGCGGCGTGGGTTTTGCGCTGTTCCAGTCGCCGAACAACCACACCATCGTCACTTCGACGCCGTTGGCACGCAGCGGGGCGGGCAGCGCCATGCTGGGCACGGCGCGCCTGACGGGGCAGACCCTGGGGGCCATTTTCCTGGCCACCCTGTTTGCGCTGTGGCCGGGCCATGGCGGGACGGCGGAAATGGTGGCCCTGATCGTGGCTGGGGGCTTTGCGGTGCTGGCTGGGACCTGCAGCAGCCTGCGCCTGAGACAGGCGCACGGCTGACACACGCAGCGACACGCAGGTGACATGGCCCCGGCTGTGTGCACCGCACAATGCTGTGGAGCAGTGCCTCGGCGCCTGCATTTTTGACAAAAATCCACAGGAGACAGCGAGATGACGCGTAACGTGCAACAACTGTTCGATCTCAGCGGCAAGACGGCCTTGGTGACCGGTGGCTCGCGCGGCCTGGGCCTGCAGATGGCGCATGCGCTGGGTGAAGCGGGGGCGAAGATCGTGCTGAGTTCGCGCAAGGCCGGCGACCTGGAGGAGGCTGCGGCCGAGTTGCAGGCGGCGGGCATCGACGCCCGCTGGATTGCCGCCGATTGCGCCAACGAAGCCGACATCCAGCGTCTGGTCGATGAAACCCTGCAGCGCGTGGGCGACGTGGATATTCTGGTCAACAACGCCGGCGCGAGCTGGGGTGCGCCGGCCGAGGACCACCCGACCGCGGCCTGGGACAAGGTGATGAACCTGAATGTGCGCGGCTACTTTCTCCTGAGCCGCGAGATCGCCAAGCGCAGCATGATCGCGCGTCGCAGCGGCCGCATCATCAATATCGCCTCGATCGCCGGCCTGGGCGGCAATCCGCAGGAGATGAAGACCATTGCCTACAACACCTCCAAGGGCGCGGTCATCAACTTCACGCGCGCCCTGGCTGCGGAGTGGGGCGTGCACGGCATCAACGTGAACGCGATTTGCCCGGGATTCTTCAAGACCAAGATGGCTTCGGTGCTGATCGAGACCATAGGCGAGGAAAAAATGGCGGCCCATGCGCCGCTGCGCCGCCTGGGCGACGACGAAGACCTCAAGGGCATCACGCTGCTGTATGCCTCCGATGCGGGCAAGCACATCACCGGCCAGTGGCTGGCCGTGGATGGCGGCGTCAGCGCAGTCGTCGCGGGCTGATCACTGCGCGTGCGGGCCATGAATTGGCCCGACAATGGCGCTGCCGTGGCGTGGAGTGCGCCTGGCCCCTGGCGGGCGGGTGCAGCCCCCGAGACAAGAAAGGCCGATCCGGTGTTGAGTTTTGAAGCAGATATTCCTTTTGTGACGGAGTTGGGTTTTACGCTGCACAAGCGGTCCGGCGGCGAGTCCGAATTGCATTACACGCCCCGTCCCGAACACATGAATTCGTTCGGCGTAACCCATGGTGGCGCCCTGATGGCCTTGCTGGACGTGACGCTGGCCCAGGCCGCCAGCAGCGTGGCACCGAACACCGGCGGCGTGACCATTGAAATGAAGACTTCCTTCATGCTGCCGGCGCGTGGCCCGCTGGTGGCCAAGGGACTGCTGCTGCACAAGACGCACGGCGGCATGGCCTATGTCGAAGGCGGGGTGTATGACGCCGAAGGTCTGTTGTGCTGCAAGGCATCAGGCACCTTCAAGCTCAAGCGCCGGGACCCGGCCCCTGTCGTCCAGGACAGCGCCGCGGCCTGACCGGGGCAGCTTCGCGGCGGCAGGTGAGAAGAGTTCCCAAGGCCTGCAGCGCAGGTCCTGGGGTGGTGGAATTGAAATCAATTGGAGACAGTTCATGACCCAGAATCAGCAAATCCTTCTCGACAACCGGCCGCAGGGCGAAGCGGTGGAAAGCAATTTCAAGCTGGTGCGCACCGAGGTGCCGCCGTTGCAGGACGGCCAGGTGCTTGTGCGCCACCATTACCTGAGCCTGGATCCCTACATGCGCGGCCGCATGAACGACAGCAAGAGCTACGCGGCCAGCCAGCCGCTGGGCGAGGTGATGCTGGGCGGCACGGTGGGTGAAGTGGTGGAAAGCCGGCACCCCCAATTCGCCAAGGGCGATCAGGTCGTGGGCATGGGCGGCTGGCAGGAATACAGCGTGGTCGACGGCAGCGTGCCCGGCATGCTGCGCAAGGTGGACACCACCCATGTGCCGCTGTCGTATTACCTGGGTGCCGTGGGCATGCCCGGCGTGACCGCCTGGTACGGGCTGGTGAAGATCATTGCGCCCAAGGCCGGGGAGACCGTGGTCGTCAGCGCGGCGACGGGCGCCGTGGGCAGTGCGTTCGCGGCCCTGGCCAAGGC
>JAMNYN010000386.1 GCA_023622805.1 Pseudomonadota bacterium
CTCTTCGAGCATTTCCGGTTTCTGCAGGGGAATGCCCAGTTCCTGGGCCAGGCCGATGAGCACGCTCTGGCCGTCCATGATGCGCCGCGCGCCGAGCTGAACAAAAGGTCCGTCGGTCTGCTCGGCGGAGGCCGGGACGTCGAACACGCGCCCGCCCAGACGCTGGTCTTGCTCGAACAGGCCGATGCGTGGTCCGTAACGCGGGGCCAGCCGGTAGGCGGTGTGCAGGCCGCCCACCCCACCGCCGACGATGGCGACGTCCAGGTCGGTGGTCGGATCGGCGGCGGGTTGCGCCAGGCCAGCGTCCATAGTGCTCCAGTCCGTGGAAGCCAGGACCTGGCCGGTTTCGAACAAGCGGTTCTTCATCAGAAGGCAGTCCTTTCTATGGGGCGCGCCGAGCGGGGCGCGCCGAGCGGGCAAGGCGCGCGCCAGCCAGCGTCGCATCGAAAGGAAAGTGTAGGACGGCGAACAGCGCAAGGCCCGTCAAGGCATTGCGCTGTTCGTGGTTAATGCCGCGCCCCTGGGGGCGGGGCTCAAAAGCCGGGAGCTTGCCGGTCAGCGGCCTGCTGCCGCCAGCGACCGCGCGATCCAGTCGTCGAAAGTCTTCTGGTGCGCACGGATCCAGCCTTCGGTGTGGCGATCGATGTCTTCGGGCTTGTTCTCGCCCAGGAACATGCGGTTGTTCTGCGCATTGATGTCGTTGACCGACAGCTGCATCAACTCGAACAGCTTGCCCGCGGCCGGGTTCTTGGCCACCCAGTGCTTGTTGGCCACGATGTGCTGCTTGTTGGGCACAAAACCGTAGTTCTTGCCATTGGGCAGCTGGGTGTCGGTCACGCCTTGGGCGCTGGGCAGGGCGCTGAACGGCACTTCCAGCCAGACGACATCGGTGCCGGGCTTGAGCTGGGCGCTGACCCAGAACGGTGTCCAGGTGTAGTAGAGAATGGGCTTGCCGGCCTGGTAGCGCGCAATGGTGTCGGCGATCAGCGCCGAGTAGGTGCCCTGCTGGTGGGTGACGGTGTCGCGCAGCTGGAAGGCGTCGAGCTGGTGCTCGATCATGGTCTCGCAGCCCCAGCCCGGCGTGCAGCCGGTCAGGTCGGCCTTGCCGTCGCCGTTGGTGTCGAACAGGGCGGCGATCTTGGGATCCTTGAGCTGGCCGATCTGGGTGATGCCGTATTGCTCGGCCGTCTTCTTGTCTATCAGGTAGCCCTGGATCGCACCGTCGGAGTACACGCCGGTGCGCGACAGCCGGGCGTCGCCGCCGACGTTCTTGTAGAAGTCGGCGTGCTGCAGATCCCAGTGGTCGGCCATGAAGGTGGCGTCGCCATTGGCAATCGCCATGTGCGCGGTTGGGTACTCGACTTCCTGGATGGGCTGGACTTCGTAGCCCAGCTTTTGCAAGGCCTTCATCACCAGCACGGTCTGGAAAGTCTCTTCGGCGATCGAGCTCTTGAGCGGAAAGACTTTGATGCCTGCGCCGGGCAGGCCTTGGGCCGCGGCGATCAGGCCGAAAGCGGCGAGGCTGGTGGCCAGTACCGCATGGGCCAGGCGTTGCATGGTCGGGTGGCGTTGGAGTGTGTCGGACATGAGGGTCTCCTGATGTTCTGGAAAAGTGCGGGGGGCAGGCAGCGGCGCCGCTGCCCCCGGGGCTCAGTGGCTGGCAGCGGCCGTGGCGGCGCTGGTCTGGCCGGCGGCAGGCCGCGGGCTGCGCTGCAGCAATCGCAGCAGCAGTCCGGCGGGACCGCCTTGCCACCAGCGCTGGCCACCGCGCTGGGGCTTGCCCATGGCCTGGGTGATGCGGTCGAGCGCAATCGCCAGCAGCACAATGCCCAGGCCGCCGACGGTGGCCAGACCCATGTCCAGCCGGCCGATGCCGCGCAGCACCATCTGGCCCAGGCCGCCCACGGCGATCATGGAAGCGATCACCACCATGGACAGCGACAGCATCAGCGCCTGGTTGATGCCGGCCATGATGGACGGCATGGCCAGGGGCAGCTGCACCTTGACCAGCATCTGCATGGGCGAGGCGCCGTAGGCGCGGCTGGCTTCGATCAGGTCGGGCCGCACCTGGCGAATGCCCAGGTTCGTGAGGCGAATCAGGGGCGGCAGGGCGAAGACGATGGTCACGATCACGCCGGGCACGTTGCCGATCCCGAACAGCATCACCACCGGCACCAGATAGACGAAGGCCGGCGTGGTCTGCATGGCGTCAAGAAAGGGGCGGGTCCAGCGCTGGGCGCGGTCGCTGGCAGCCAGCGCAATGCCCACGGGCAGGCCGATGGCGATGCAGAAGGCCAGCGAAGTCAGCACCAGCGACAGCGTGACCATGGCTTCAGGCCAGATGCCCAGCAGGGCCACGATGGCCAGCGAGGCCAGGGTGCCGAGGGCGATGGCGCGGCCCGCGAACTGCCAGGCCAGCAGCACCAGCAGTCCTATCATGGCCGCCGTCGGCACGCTGGTCAGCAGGCTTTGCACGCCGGTCAGCGTGGCATCGATGGGCGCGCGCACGGTCTGGAAGAAGGGGCGGAAATGCGTCACCGCCCAGTCCAGGCCGTGGTTGATCGCGCCCTGGATCTGCGTCGAATCGCCCAGCCATTGGTGGATGTCGAAGCTGCTCAAAAGGCTGGTATCGGCGCTGCTGCCGGCATGGGCCAAGCTTTGGCTGGCGCTGCCCGCGGCATCCGCCAGGCCCGGGCCGTCGAGCCAGTCGGTGTTGCCGGCATCCAGGGCGCCGCTGTTGCCCAGCGTCCAGGGATCGGCGGCGCTCGGTGCATCGCCGAGGAAATCCGCGGCCGGTGCCTGGGCCGGGGCGTCCCAGGGGTTGGAGGCCGCGTCCGTGGCCATGCCTTGCTGGGCGCTTTCCCACAGGGCGGCGTCGGCCTGGGCGATTTGCATGGGGGCGGAGTTCAGGACGGTGGTGCTCATGCGGCGCTCCTTGTGGACTGGTCGGCAACGGTCGCCGGGGGCAGGGTGGAAGGCGGCAGGGGCGGGGTGTCCCGGTCGAGGAATTTCAGCAGCGTGGTCTTGCTGATCACGCCGGCAAAGCGGCCGTCGTTCTGGACCACGGGCAGCGCGCAGGGCGCGGCCGCGACCTGGCCGAACAGGTTGGCCACGGGTGCGTCGACGGCAATCGTGGACACGTTGTCCAGATAGGCGTGCTGCAGGCCCAGCGTGCCCACGTGGCCGTGCAAGGCCTTGCGCAGCGAGTCCGAGGACACCGTGCCCAGATAGCGTTGGCGCGGGCTGAGCACATAGGCAAAGTCGCGGTCCGAGTCTTCGAGCATCTTGAGTGCCGGGCGGCAGCCACGTTCGCTGTGCTCGCTGACCACGGTCAGTCCGCGGCGCACGATGTCGCCGGCCTTGAACACCGCGGCCGCATCCACGCCGCGGATGAAGCTGCGCACATAGTCGTCGGCGGGGTTGCGCAGGATGTCGTCGGGCGTGCCGACCTGTATCACCTGGCCGTCCTTCATGATGGCGATGCGGTCGCCGATGCGCATGGCTTCATCCAGGTCGTGGGAAATGAAGACGATGGTGCGGCGCTTGACTTCCTGCAGGCGCAGCAGCTCGGACTGCATTTCGGTGCGGATGATGGGATCGAGCGCGGAGAAGGCTTCGTCCATCAGCAGGATGGACGGGTC
>JAMNYN010000081.1 GCA_023622805.1 Pseudomonadota bacterium
TGATGAAAGTCCGCGCCGAGCGGCGGATCTCTTCCGGCCCGCTGCAGACACTGCCGAAGCTCAGCTCCTCGAACTTCATGTGTGGCAGGGTGTTGTCGCCGAGTGCGCCTATGGTCGTGATCTCCTGGCTGCCGGCCAGATACCGAGGTCCCTCGAACTCTCCTGCTTCGATGGCATTGCGCAGCACCACATCGAGTCTGGGCTTGGCTGCGGCCGCGCCGATGGCCGAAGTCCAGCCCATGTCCAGATATCTCTTGGCCACGCGCACACACCAGAGCATGTGCTCTTCAGGTGGCATGAACTGGATAGCCGCCAGAGAGGGCTGGTCGTTCCAGCTGAAATGGGTGTGGGCCTCGGTCATGCCGGGCATCAGAAAACGGCCGCGGCCTTCGATGATGCGTGAGTTCTCACTGCAAACCGTGCCGGGCGCGCGTGCCACTTGCAAAATACGCTTGCCTTCGACCAGAACTTCACCACGAAACGGTGGGGCGCCGGTGCCATCGAAGATATTGACATTGCGAAAGGTGATGCGGTCCATGATCTTGTCTCCTGCGGCCTGTGGCCGGCAATGTGTTTTGAATGAACTGGAAAACGCGAAACAAAGCGTCAGGCTTCCACGGTCTGGCGGGTGATGCCGGCGTGAAACTGCTCGAGCTCTTGGCTGCAGAGCACGGGTTTTTCGTAGGGGGTCCAATGACCGCAGCCTTGGAAAACGACGTGACGTGCACCGGGAATTCGGGCCGCCATGGCGGCCACGGTGGCCGGCGGGGCAACGCCGTCCTGGTCGCCGGTCAACAGCAAGGTCGGCACAGCGATTTGTTCAATGGCCGCGGGTTGTGCGCGCGCCAGGGCTTCGCAGCTCTGGGCATAGCCTTCAGGCGTCTGCCGCATGATGGTTTCGCGCACCAGCGCCAGGACCGCCGGTTGCTGGGCCTTGGTTTCCTGGCTGGTCGCGCCCTTCACGATGGCATCGGCGATTTCCTGCAGGTTCGCGATACCGCCACGTGCCAGGGCGGCGCGGGCCTCGATGTGGGGGCGGCCCGCTTCAGGCGGGGCGGTGAGTGGCCCAAACAGTGCCAGCGAGCGCACCTTGCGCGGGGACTGTACGGCGAGGTGCTGGGCCACGATGGTTCCCATGGAGTGCGCGAGCACGTGCACCGCGTCAATGTTGAGCGCGCGCAGCACCTCTTCCAGTGCGGCAACGTATGCCGCAATCGAAAGGCCTCCTTCGCGCAGCGCCGAGCGTGCGCTTCCGGGCAGGTCAGGGCGGATGATACGAAAGCCTTGCAATGCAGGCAGCAGCGGCGTCCAGGTATTGGAGGAGCCGCCGAGGCCATGAATGCACAACAGGTCTTCGCCTTCGCCTTCGATTTCGACGGCGATGTCACGGATGATGGTGGTTGTCATGGATACCTCAGACAAAGCGGTTTTCGATGCTGCCCAGGCCGTCGATTTCGACTTTCACGACATCTCCGGCCTGCAGATACTGCGGCGGCTTCATTCCCATGCCCACGCCGGCAGGCGTGCCGGTCGCGATGATGTCGCCGGGATAGAGGGTGATGCCGCGGGAGATGGTTTCGATGAGCGCAGGGATGTCGAAGATCATGTTCTCGACGGGGCCATCCTGGCGCAGTTCGCCATTGACCCAGCAGCGCACGCGCGTCCTGGTGCCGTCGAGTTCGTCGGCAGTGACGATCCAGGGCCCCATAGGGCAGAAGGTGTCGAATGACTTGCCCATGTCCCATTGGCCGTGGCGCATTTGCACATCGCGCGCAGTCACATCGTTGACCACCGTGTAGCCGAACACATGATCGAGGGCCGCGTCGCGGGTGATGTTCTTTCCGCCCTTGCCAATGATCACGGCCAGTTCGGCTTCGTAGTCGATCTGGCGGGAAACCTCGCTCGGCACATGAACCTCAGCGTGTGGTCCCACCACGCATTCGGGCACCTTGGTGAAGACGATGGGCCACTCGTCGGTCCTGGCCGCGTTGTCCTTGAAGACCGAAGTCTGTAGTTCCTTGGCATGTGCGTGGTAGTTGCGACCAACGCACCAGACGTTGCGCCGCGGCAGCGGGATGGGGGCGTCCAGGGTGACACTGCTTACCGCCACGGGCTTGCCCGCGGTCGCCGGCAGTGGTTTGCCCGCAGCCAGACTTTCGATGATGCCCAGGGCACCACGCCGGGCTTCTTCGGTGCTGACGTCGAAAGCGGTGAGGGTCTGGCCGTCGGCCGATACAAGTCCCACCTGCCGGCGGTTTTCTGCAATGTAGGTAGCGATGCGCATGGCAAATTTCCTGTCGTTGTGGTGTCACCGAGCCGTTCTGCCCGGGTCAGTCAACTGTAGGAAAAGAGGGGCGTAGGCGCTTATCGGTTGGTCTGGCCGCTTATCGGATAGTCCGGTGATGTGCTCCGGACTTACCCCATGTGGGCCGCGCAAACGCCTCGGCGCATTCAACAATTGCAACGAGACCCACATGAAGGAGACAAAACAATGGCAGAGGCCTACGCTCTGCACGAAGGCGCGTTCGGTACCGCCATCGTGCTGGAGTCGCGCGCGAATCTTGTGCCGCATGCCCATTCCGAAAGCCAGCTGGCTTTTTGGCTGGGAGGGGCGCGCGCCTGCGCCCATGTCGGCACCCAGACTGTGGAGTACGGCGAGAACATCGCCTTGGGCGTGAATGCATTCGAGGCCCATGACATGGTGCTGCTGGAAGAGCAGGGTCCCTGCCTGTTCCTGGTTTTCATGCTGTCCCCACGCTGGCTGGAAAGCCGGGCAAAGGCAAGAAGTCGCAGCTTTCGCTTTGCCGAACCCCGGGTCTTCATTGACGCTGCGTTGCGACGCTCTTGCTGGAAGGTACTGGATCTGATGCTGTCTGCGCAGGGTCAACGCCTGGCCGTCGATGATGAAGTGGAGCGATTGCTGGAAATCGCCATTGATGGCCCGGTGGAAGCTGCCGGACCCACTGGCCCGGTGGGCGCGATGCTTGACCCGCGTCTGCGAAGCGCAATCGCCCATATGCGTGAACATGTTGCCGATCCCACATCCATCGACGATATCGCTGTCAGCGTTGGTCTGTCACGCAGCCATTTCTTCGCTTTGTTCCGCGATCAACTGCACACCACGCCCCAGGTGTTCTGGAGCGGCGTTCGCGTGGAAGAGGCCATGCGCCGCGTGGCGGAGGGTGGGGCGCTGACCAATGTGGCGCTGGACCTGGGATTCACCGCACCCAGCAATTTCTCCCGCTTCTTCAAGGAGCACACAGGGGTTTCTCCGTCGATTTTCAAACGCGCAACACAGGGTGCTTTGCCCGTCACCGTGACTGGCATACCGAGGTAGTGCTCCGTTCGAGGCGGTGGCAGTGCAGATGCCTCCCCGCCATATACGGTGAAAGCGATGCATGCCGTCGCCCCTTGCGAACTCCCGGAACAATGGCATGGTGCGCAACGACTCCTCCATTGCTGCGCTGGCAGCATGAGCCGCAGAGGCTTGCATGGAAGGGGTTTACTTGAAGTCAAGCTGAACCGCACCGGGTTTTGTGGAGGCTTCAACTCTTAAGATGATGAAGCCATGAATAAGTCCAACAAGTTCTCTCCCGAAGTCCGTGAGCGCGCCGTGCGCATGGTGCAAGAG
>JAMNYN010000669.1 GCA_023622805.1 Pseudomonadota bacterium
CGACGTGGCGCTGGCCTTCGGCTTCGAGCAGATGAATCCCGGTGCGCTGAAGTCCGCCTGGACCGACCGTGCGCCCGCGCTCGAGCGGGCCAACGACGTCGTCAACGAACTGGTGGGCAATGCCGAACTGCCCAACGCCATTCGCCAGTTCGCCGGCGCCGGGCAGGCGCACATGCAGAAGTACGGCACGCGCCTGGAAACCTTCGCCAGGATCCGCGCCAAGGCCAGCCGCCATGCGGCCAACAACCCCCTGGCGCTGTTCCGCACGGAATTGAGCACCGAGGAAGTCATGGCCGCTCCCTGGCTCTGGGAAGGTGTGCTGACCCGCCTGATGGCCTGCCCGCCCACCTGCGGCTCGGCGGCCGCCATTCTGGTGTCCGAGAAATTCGCGCGCCGGCACGGCCTGCGCACCGATGTGCTGATCGCCGGCCAGGCCATGGCCACCGACCTGCCCAGCACCTACGACGCCAAGGACATGATCCGCGTGGTGGGCTTCGACATGACGGCCCTGGCGGCCAGACAAGCCTATGAGCAGGCCGGCGTCGGCCCCGAGGACATCGACGTCATCGAACTGCACGACTGCTTTGCCCAGAACGAATTGCTCACCTACGAAGGCCTGGGCCTGTGCGCCGAAGGCGAAGGCGAGAAGCTGGTCAACGACGGCGACAACACCTACGGCGGCCGCTGGGTGACCAACCCCTCGGGCGGCCTGCTGTCCAAGGGCCACCCTCTGGGCGCGACCGGCCTGGCCCAGTGCTACGAGCTGACGCACCAGATGCGCGGCACGGCCGACAAACGCCAGGTCGCAGGCGCCAAGCTGGCCTTGCAGCACAACCTGGGCCTGGGCGGCGCCGGCGTCGTGACCATCTACCAAAAGGTGTCCGCATGATAGACAAGAAGCACATTGGCATGAAGCTGCCGGTCTACCAGGCCAAGGCCGAAGCGGGCCAGCTGCGGTTCTTCGCCCAATCCATAGGCGAAACCAACCCCATCTACCTCGATGTAGCGGCCGCACGCGACGCCGGCCACCCGGACCTGCCGCTGCCCCCCACTTTCCTGTTCTCGCTGGAATTCCAGATCCCATCCAGCGCATGGCGCGACGCGCTGGGCATGGAGACCTCGCGCATCCTGCACGGCGAGGAAAGCTTCACCTACCACTGCATGGCCTACGCCGGCGACACGCTGCAGTTCGAGACCCACATCTCCGACATCTACGACAAGAAAGCCGGAGCCTTGAGCTTTGTGGTGCGTCAATCGCGCGTCAGCAACCAGCGTGGCGAGCATGTTGCCGACCTGCGCAGCATTCTGGTCCACAAGAACGCATGAGCCCCGCAGGAGCACGCAGCATGAACACCCCCTCCTTCACCAGCCTCCAGGTCGGCGACACCCTGCCCGAGCTGCAACTGCCGCCCATCACCCGCACCACGCTGGCCTTGTTCGCCGGCGCCTCGGGCGACCACAACCGGATCCACATCGATATCGACTACGCCCGCAAGGCCGGCGCCGTCGATGTGTTCGCCCACGGCATGTTGTCCATGGCCTACCTGGGACGCCTGCTCACGCAGTGGGTCGACCAGCGCCAGTTGCGCAGCTTCGGCGTGCGCTTCACCGGCATCACCCACCTGGGCCACCAGATCAGCTGTCACGGCAAGGTCGTTGAGAAGTTCGAGGAAAACGGCGAGCAGCGCGTGAAGCTCGAAATAGAAACACGCAACCAGTACGGCGACACCAAGATCGTTGGCGATGCCGTGGTTGCACTCTGATCATTCATTTTCAGGAGATATAAAAATGGGAACACTGGACGGCAAAGTGGCACTGGTCACCGGTTCGGGTCGCGGCATAGGCCAGGCCATCGCCTTGAAGCTCGCCAGCCAGGGCGCGCGCATCGTGGTCAACGACCTGGATGCCGACCCGGCACAGGAGACCGTGGAACTGGTCAAGAACATCGGCGGGCAAGCCGTGGCCTGCGCCGGCAATGTCAGCGCCCCGGACTTCGCCGAGCGCTACATCAAGACGGCGATGGACCACTTCAAGGGCATAGACATCATCGTCAACAACGCCGGCTTCACCTGGGATGACGTGATCCAGCGCATGACCGACGAGCAATGGCATGCCATCATCGATTGCCACATGACCGCGCCCTTTCGCATCCTGCGCGCCGCCTACCCCGTCATCAAGGCGCAGGCCCTGGCCGATCAGGAAAATGGCGTGGAAGTGTTCCGCAAGGTGGTCAACATCTCGTCCACTTCGGCCCTCAACGGCAACGCCGGCCAGATGAATTACTCGTCGGCCAAGGCCGGCGTGATCGGCATGACACGCGCACTGAGCCGCGAATGGGGCCGCTTCAAGGTCAACGTCAACGCCGTGGCCTTCGGTCTGATCCATACCCGCATGACCAATGCCGACGCCCATTCCGGCGCTTCGATCAACATCGAAGGCCGCGACATCCGCGTGGGCCTGAACCCGGATCTGCTCAAGTCCCACGCCCAGCGCAACCCCATCGGCCGCGGCGGCACGCCCGAGGAAGCGGCGGGCGCGGTCTACCTGTTCTGCCTGCCCGAGTCGAACTACATCACCGGCCAGGTGGTGGCGGTGGCGGGCGCACCGCAGTAAGGCTTTGGTGGACGACACCTGGCAGTGCGCGGGTGCCGTGCGTCTACTGCAGGAACTCGTGGGATTGAGCGCCGCGGAACGGGTCGCGCATCCGCCCCTGATTACCGAACTCAGCGCCCGTCTGCAACGGCAGACCGGCAGTGTCAGCCTGAGGCATCCCTAAACCGATCTGGAGAAATCTATGCATCTCAGAGCACTCACTTTCGTTCTGGCCCTGGCCCATTGCGTGCCAGTCTTCGCCCAGGACTACCCCAGCCGCACGATCACGCTGGTGGTGCCCGCGCCACCGGGCGGCGCCACCGACGTCCTGGCACGCGTCATGGCCGACGAAATGGGCAAGCGCCTCAAGCGCGCCATCATCATCGACAACAAGCCGGGCGCCTCGGGCATGCTGGGCGCCGGCGCAGTCGCCCGCGCCACGCCCGACGGCTATACGCTGCTGCTGACCCACTCCTCCCCGATCTACTACACGCAATACCTCTTCACCAAGATGGCCTACGACACCGGCCGGGACTTTGCCTTCATCACCGAAATCGGCGCGGCCAATCTGGTGCTGGCCGTCAACAAGAACATTCCCGTCCATTCCGTGAAGGAATTCATCGCCTGGGCGCAGAAGAACAAGGGCAAGGTCAACTACGGATCCTTCGGCATAGGCTCGGGCAGCCACCTGCTGTCGGCCTATCTCAGTGACTCGTACCAACTCGACATGAGCCATGTCGCCTACAAGGGCGAGGCGCTGATGACCCAGGACCTGATCAGTGGACAGATAGCCGTGGCCATAGGCACGCCCGGCACCATGGGGCCCCACCTGGCCAACGGCAGCCTGCGCGCCTTGGCCATCATGGGCAACCAGCGCCAGGCCGCCTTGCCTGACGTACCCACGATGCCCGAGGCGGGCTTTCCTGATCTGGAGTACCAGCCCCCTGGCGGCGTGCTGCTCATGGCGCCCGCCAAGACGCCCGCCCCCATTCTCGCGCTGCTTGAGAAGGAAGCCCGTGCCGCGGTCCAGACG
>JAMNYN010000163.1 GCA_023622805.1 Pseudomonadota bacterium
ACCAAGGCGTGCTGTAAGCCCCAGGCTTGATCGCCAAGAAAAAAGGGACCGAAAGGTCCCTTTTTTCATGCCCGACCGGTGCGCTCAGCCGCGCAACAGCGCCGCGTCGCACCAGCGCTGCGCGACCTGGGGCGTCGTCATGCACACCGTCTCATGCGTGACCGTGGTCACGGCGCGCTCCAGCAGCTGGATGTCGGCTTCGTGCTGGCGCGCCACATGCGGATCCTCGAAGAAGATCACGCGCTGGCAGCGCCGCTCCAGCACCAGATCGGCGATCTGTGCATCGCCGCCCAAGGGGCCGCTTTGGTAACGATCCACCCAGGGCTGGTCCGCGGGCCAGCCTTTGCTCCAGGCCATTTCGTTGAGTTTCTGGCCGGTGGTGCCCGTGCCCACGCGCCGTGCAAAACGCGACAGCAAGTCGAAATTGCGCTCGGCAAAGGCCAGCATTTGCGGCTTGAGCGCATCGTGGGCGATCAGCGCCAGCGTCTGCTGGCCCAGGTCGTAAAAACGCTGGGCATTGCGGTCCGGCGCCAGCCCCTGGTGCAGGCGCTCGACTTCCACCCAGTCGCGCGCCGATGCCACTGTCGACAAAAAGGGCTTGCCGTGGATCACGCACTGGCGCTTCAAGGCCAGGGCTTCCGGGAAGATGGAGGAAGGATCGACCGGATCGATCAGGTAGATGGCGCCGTCCAGGTGGCGCTCGCCGTCGTCCAGACCCACCACTTCGGCCACCAGCTTCATCAGCCCGCCTTCACGGCCGTAAGGGTAGCGGCGTATGCCGGGATAGGCCTTGAGCATGCCCGCGGCATGGATGGCGTCATAGGTGCGCCCCACGGTGTGCAGACCCAATTGCAGCTCGCGTATGCCCGACTCGCAGGCGCGCAGCCAGGAAAACAGGGCCGCGTCCTCGGCCTGGTGGTGAAGACGGTTGGCAGCTAAACCCAAGCGCATAAATCTCTCTCGAAAAAATCGCACAACGCAGACCGAATCCCCGACCTGGGTCGGGCCATGGACGAGAGCATATCCTTGAATGCCCGCTCCACTTCCAACTCCGTCCATCCCATGCGCCCTGCTCGTCTGGTTCTTGCCGCCCTCTGCTGCACCCTGCTGGCCACCAGTGGCTGTGCCCTGCTCGACGCCAAGCAGCGCGAATGGATTTTCCAACCCAGCCAGCGCACCTGGCAGGGGGCCGACACGGCGGGCATGCAGGACATCTGGATAGACTTCGATTCCCGCCTGAGCGGTGAGGCCGTTCGCCTGCACGCACTGTGGCTGCCCAGCCAGGACAGCGCTGCGCCCGTGCTGCTGTACCTGCATGGCGCGCGCTGGAACGTTTCGGGCTCGTCCCAGCGCATACGACGCATGCAGTCGCTGGGCTTTTCCGTGCTGGCCGTCGACTACCGGGGCTTTGGCCAAAGCAGCGCCGGTCTGCCGTCCGAAGCGCTGGCCATCGAAGACGCGCGCGCCGCCTGGCAGTGGCTGGCGCAGCAATACCCGCAAAAAGAACGCTACCTGTTCGGCCATTCCCTGGGCGGCGCGATTGCCATCGCGCTGGCCAGCGAAGTCGATGACGAGCGCGGCACCCTGGTCGAAGGCACATTCACCCGCATGGCCGATGTGGTCAGCAGCCTGCGCTGGGGCTGGTTGCCCGTGGGGCCCTTCCTCACCCAGACCTTCGATTCCCAGGCGCGCGTGGCGCGCATAGGCGCGCCGCTGCTGGTGGTGCATGGCAGCAATGACCGGCTGATTCCACCGGCCTTGGGGGAGCAGTTGTACGCAGCCGCGCAGGCACCCAAGCGCTGGGTGCTGGTCGAAGGCGGCAGCCACCACAACACCAACGCCGTCGGCCTGGACCAGTACCGCGTAGCGCTGCGGGAGCTGTTCGACTGGCCGGCGCCAGCGCCCTAGCCCCGCCAGTGGGCGAGCGTGTGGGGCATTGCCTGCCGGCGCCGGGCCGCCCCACGCCGGCAGACGCCCCCTCGGGGGGCAGCGAGCCACACGCCTGTGGGCGAGCGTGGGGGGCATAGCATGCCGGCGCCGGGCCGCCCCAAGCCGGCAGACGCCCCCTCGGGGGGCAGCGAGCCACACGCCAGTGGGCGAGCGTGGGGGCTCAGTTCTGCTACCCTCGCACCCCAAAGCCCCTGCTCTGCACAGGCATGCCTCCTGTTTTTGTGACTATGAGCGACAAGACCGCCCCTTCTCTTTTGCCCTGCATCGCGCTTGCCGGCCCCACCGCTTCGGGCAAGACCGCCGGTGCCATGGCCATTGCGGCCGTACTGGGCGCGCGCGGCCAGGCCGTGGAAATCATCAGCGTCGACTCGGCGCTGGTCTACCGCGGCATGGACATCGGCACGGCCAAGCCGTCTCCTGCCGAACAAGCCGCCGTCCCCCACCACCTGATCGATATCCGCGACCCGCTGCAAGCCTATAGCGCCGCCGAATTCGTCCAGGATGCCGAGCGCCTGATCGGCGAAATCCGCGCGCGCGGTGCGCTGCCGCTGCTGGTCGGCGGCACCATGCTGTACTTCAAGGCCTTGTTCGACGGCATGGACGACATGCCCGCCGCCGACGCGGCCGTGCGCGCCCAGCTCGAAGAGCAGGCCGCAGCCATAGGCTGGCACGGCATGCATGCCGAACTGGCCAAGGTCGACCCCGTCACGGCGGCCCGGCTGGCGCCCGGCGACAGCCAGCGCATCCAGCGCGCGCTCGAAGTCTTCACGATTTCCGGCCAGCCTCTGTCGCACTTCCACACCGCCAAGGCCCGCGCGGCCGGCGCCGACACCGCGCCCATCGCCACGCTGTTCTCGCTGGAACCCAGCGAACGCAGTTGGCTGCACGCGCGCATCGCCCAGCGCTTTGACGCCATGCTGGACGCCGGCCTGGTGGCCGAAGTCACGGGCCTGCGCGGGCGCGGCGACCTGCACGCCGATCTGCCGTCCATGCGCTGCGTGGGCTACCGCCAGGTCTGGGAAGAAATGGATTGGCAGATCCGGCGCGGCACCGCGCTGAACATGCACCTGCTGCGCGAGAAAGGCATTGCCGCCACGCGCCAGCTGGCCAAGCGCCAGATCACCTGGCTGCGCAGCATGCCGCAGCGCCAGGTGATTGCCTGTGACCAGCCGGACGCCATCACCCAACTGGTCGAGGCCGTGCTCCAGCATCTGGCTGACACCGGCCACTGAACCCGGTCACTGTTCATGACCACCCCGCCCCGCCTGCCAGCCATCGCCGTTGAGGGCCTGGCCAAGCACTACGCCAGCGCTAGCGTTTTTCAGGGCGTTTCGTTCAGCGTGGCGCCGGGCGAGCTGGTGGCCATCGTCGGCGAGTCGGGCGTGGGCAAATCCACGCTGCTCAATTGCCTGGCCGGACTGGACAGCTGGGATGCGGGCCGCATCGTGCATGCGGGCACCGATCTGGGCGCGCTCAGCGACGACCAGCGCGCCGTCTGGCGCCGCGCCCACCTGGGTTTTGTCTTCCAGGCCTTTCATGTGCTGCCGCACCTGGATGTGGCCCAGAACGTCGGCCTGCCGCTGATGCTGCTGGGCGGGCGCCTGGATGCCGCAGCGCTGGCGCGCGTCGAGTCCATGCTCGACGCCGTGGGCCTGGGCGGGCTGGGTACGCGC
>JAMNYN010000658.1 GCA_023622805.1 Pseudomonadota bacterium
GATGCGGTGACGCAGCAGAACGCCGCCATGGTGGAGCAATCGGCCGAGTCCGCGGCTTCGCTGGGCAGCCGCGCGCAGATGCTGCGCCGCTCGGTGGCGGTGTTCAATCTGGATTGAAATAAGCACCCCCTGAGCGGCTTACGCCGCTTCCCCCTCTCAACCTTCGGTGGAGGGGGACGACACCATCGCTGCGGGGCGGCCCTTGCTCGGTGTCCCCTTGCTGGGCCGCGCCAGTTTCTGAGGCTGTGAGCTGAACAACAGACTTTTGCGGCTTTTTCGCGTCCCCTCAACCTACGGTGGAGGGCGCTGGCAACCACAGCAGAGCGTCCGAGAAGCTCACATCCGCCGCCGCCGGGCCGCCCCAAGGCGGCGGACGGCCCCCTTGGGGGGCAGCGCAGCTACGCGCAGCGAGCCAGCGTGGGGGCCATATTCATTGCCTTGCGTTGCGGGCGTTGGCCGGCAGGGCCTGGGCGTGGCTGGTGCGCAGGGGGTTGATGTCCAGGCCGCCGCGGCGCGTGTAGCGCGCGTAGACCGACAGCTTCAGCGGCTCGCAGCGGCGCCAGATGTCCATGAAGATGCGCTCCACGCACTGTTCGTGGAATTCGTTGTGGTTGCGAAAGCTCACCAGGTATTGCAGCAGGCCTTCTTCGTCGATTTTCGCGCCGGTGTAGCGGATCTGCACGCTGCCCCAGTCGGGTTGGCCGGTGACCAGGCAATTGCTTTTGAGCAGGTTGCTGGTCAGCGTTTCCGTCACCGTGGGCTGGCTGGCATCGGCGCGCAGCAGCTCGGGCGCGGGTGTGTAGTGCGTGCACTCCACATCCAGCCGGTCCAGGCTGATGCCGTCGAATTCCTGCACCTTCTGGCGCTCGAACATTTCGGGCAGCAGGATTTGCACCCCCACGGTGCCCGACTGCTCGCTGCCGCGCCAGACGGCTTCGCTCAGGTCGGCGCGCAGCCTTGCCTGGACTTCGCTGGCATCGGCAAAGCGGCTGTTGTTGAAGCTGTTGAGGTAGAGCTTGAAGGACTTGCTCTCGATGAGCTGCGGCGTCTCGCAGGGCACGGTGATGTGGGCCAATGCCACCTGCGGCTTGCCGCGCAGGTTCAGCCAGGACAGTTCGAACGCGGTCCAGAGATCGGCGCCAAAAAAGGGCGGCGTGGCGCCCAGGTCGAGTTCGGCGCGCTTGGTGGCGCGGGGCAGGGGAAACAGCAGACTGGCGTCGTATTGGTCGATGTACGCAGAGGTCTTGCCCAGCTGCGAATGTTCAGGCGTGTTCATAGAATTCTCGGATAAGGGCGGCGCAAGGCCGCTGGAGCAGGGGGGCGGGCGCATCCAGGGCGCGCCGCCAGATTCAGTTCAATTCAGTCAAAGCGCCTTTGGCGCAGCCACTTGGTGGCAATCCATTTCTCGCCCCGGATCACCGGTGCGCCGCCGTGCAGCGTGCGCGTGGCGGGGTGCGGGCGGTCATAGCTGAAAAACACCGCATGGCCGCGCTGGGGCACGACTTGCAGCGGTACTTCGGGAAACACCGTCGCGCCGCCGCGCTCGGGCTCGTTGAGGTAGATCAGCAGCGTGCCCACGCGCTGGCCACCGCGGCGCAGGATGCTGGGCGTGCCGGGTTCGGCCGGATCGAAGTAGTCGTGGTGGGGCTTGTACTCGGCGCCTGGCCCGTAGCGCAGCACTTGCAGGCCTTCGCCGTTTTCCAGCGGCCAGTTCAGCAGCCGCGCAATGCGCTCTTCGAGTTGCTGCACCAGGGGGATTTCGCCGCGCTGGAAGAACATGCCGTCGCTGGTGCGGTCGGCATTGATTTCTTCGCCGCCCGAAGTGGTTTCCACCGTGAGCGAGCGCGACAGCCGGGGCCGGGCAGCGGCGATGATAGCCGCGCATTCGGCATCGGTCAGGATCTGGCCGAACAGCACCACACGCGGCGCGGTCATGGCCATCAGCACCGGCACCTGGCGGTCGCCGACATCGATGGCGCAAGGCTCGCCCGCGAGATCCGGTTCGGGCAGCGCGACGGCCGCGCGCTGCGTTGTGGCGGGCAGCAAGGCCTGGCGGGCGACATTGGTGTTCCAGCCGGCGGCGACCATGGCCGTGAGCAGGGCGCCGTCCTGCACCCCGGCCAGGCGCTGCTGGTCAATCCATTGCTGCAGTTGCGGGGAGGCGCTGGCCGCGAAGCTGGCTTGCGCTGTCGATGATGGGGAGCCAGAGTGGGACATGGCAATCAGGATGCGACAGAGGGAACAAGGCCGGGAACGCTGTCGCGGCGCGTGGCCCCTCAGGTTAGTCGGTCTTGCGGCGAAACACCAGTCGGTCGGGCGACGAAGCCGCGTCGGCAAAAGCATAGCCCTGGGCGTCAAAGCCTTGCAACTGTGCGGGCCGGGTCAGGCGCTGCTGCACGGCGTAGCGGGCCATCAGTCCGCGCGCGCGCTTGGCGTGGAAGCTGATGATCTTGTACTTGCCGGCCTTGTAGTCCTCGAACACGCATTCGACCACGCGGGCCTGCAGGTGCTTGCGGTCGACCGACTTGAAGTATTCCTGCGAAGCCAGGTTGATCACCACCGGGTCGGTCCTGTCCTGCAGCCGCTGGTTGATGTGCTCGGCAATCTGTGTGCCCCAGAAGGCATAGAGGTTGCTGCCGGCCGGCGTGGCCAGGCGCGTGCCCATTTCCAGGCGGTAGGGCTGCATGCGGTCGAGCGGGCGCAGCACGCCGTACAGGCCGCTGAGCATGGCCAGGTGCTCCTGGGCCCAGGCAATGTCCGGCGCCGACAGCGTGCCGGCTTGCAGGCCCTCGTAGACGTCGCCGTTGAAGGCAAACAGTGCCTGGCGGGCATTCTCGGCCGTGAATTCGGGGCTCCAGGCGGCGTAGCGCGCCACGTTGAGCGTGGCGAGCTTGTCGCTGAGGCTCATCAGGCTGGCCAGCGACTGGGGCGTCTGCGCGCGCAGCACGTCGATCAGCTGCGCGGATTGATCTATGAAGGGGGGCAGGGTGTGTTTCAGGCCCGGAGGCAGGGGGGAGGCGTAATCCAGGGATTTCGCGGGGGACAGCAGCAACAGCATGGACAGTGTCGAAATAAGAGGAAAACAGGGTCCAGAAACAACCAGGGGCCCGAAGGCCCCTGGTTTCAGCGCTTTCAAGCGTTGTCGGACTGCTCGAACGGCAGCGGCATCTCGCGCAGGTCGCGGCGGGTTTCGACCAGCACCAGCGGGCCGGCATCGATCACCACCGGAGCGGGACGCTCGCGTGGCACGCGCACAGGTGCGGGTTCAGCGGCGATGGCGGCCTGGACGGCGGCAATCTTGCTGGCGTCCGAGTTCACCCATTGCAGACCGGAGGCCTGGGCAATGCCATGCAGCGTGTCCAGGGGCAGAGCAAAGTGCTCGACCTGGGGCAGGCTGGCGACGGCGTGTGCGGCCACGGGAGCAGGCGCTGCCACCGGGGCAGGCGCTGGTGCAACGATGGCGACAGGAGCCAGCACGGGGGCTGCGGCCGCGGGAGCAGCGACAGGTGCAGCCGGTGCTGCCACCGGAGCTGCGACAGGTGCTGCCACTGGAGCGGCGGCCACCGGAGCTGCGACAGGTGCTGCTACTGGCGCGGCGGCCACGGGTGCTGCCACTGGAGC
>JAMNYN010000564.1 GCA_023622805.1 Pseudomonadota bacterium
CTACCGGGCCATGGGCCAGGCGGTGATCGCCGGCGATGCGGCCGCGGCCGACGCGGCGGCCATGGCCCATGTGCGCCATGTGCGCCAGCAAATCGCGCGCCAGCCCGCACCAGCCGACACCGGGCACGCCTGAGCCGGCGAGTACCGCACCCGCGCAGCCAAAAACCATCGTTTCGGACGATGTTCTCTTGGGTCGCTCCTGTCCATACTGGTCTAAGGAAAAAACCAGCGTCGACAGAACCGCCATTCCCCAAGGAGACAAAACCATGCGCCGCAGCAAGATCCCATCCCTCGCCCGCACCAAGCTCACACAGGTCGCCACGGCCGCCCTGCTGATGGCGGTGGCGCCCTATGCCGCCGCCAGCCCACCCACGCTCACTGACAATGAAGTGCGCATCGGCGTGCTGACGGACCTGGCGGGCGTCTACTCCGACGCCAGCGGCCGCGGCTCGGTGATTGCCGCGCAGTTGGCGATCGACGACTTCATTGCCCAGGCCAAGCCGGCATTCAAGATCAAGTTGCTGTCGGCGGACATGCAACTCAAGCCGGATGTCGGCGCCACCATTGCCCGCACCTGGTTCGATCGCGATGGCGTGGACATGATCGTCGACATCCCCTCCTCGGCCGTGACGCTGGCCGTCATGAACCTGGCGGCGGAAAAGAACAAGGTCGTGATCCCCACCGGCCCTGCGTCGCTGCGCATCACCAATGAAGACTGCATGGCCACGGCCCTGCACTGGGCCTACGATGAATACTCGCAAGGCCAGGGCACGGCGCGCGCCATCACCGAAGCCGGTCACAAGAACTGGTTCTTCATCGAAGCCGATTACGCCGGTGGCAAAGCGCTGCGCGCGGGGTTCGAGGATGCGGTGAAAGCCGCCGGCGGCAAGGTGGTGGGCTCGGCCAAGCACCCCCTGGGCGCCATCGAATTTGCCTCGCAGATCGTGCAGGCCCAAAGCTCCAAGGCCGACGTGATCGGCATGGCCAATGCGGCCGGCGACTCGGCCAACTTCGTCAAACAGGCGGCCAGCTTCGGCGTCACGCCCAAGCAGATCATTGCCGCCTCGCTGATCCACATCACCGAGATCCACGGCCTGGGCCTGAAATCCACCCAGGGCATGTACCTCACGGATGGCTTCTACTGGGATCGCAACGCCGAAACACGCGCCTGGTCCGCACGCTTCCTGGCGCAGAAGAAGAAAATGCCTTCCATGGTCCAGGCCGGCACCTACTCGGCCGTGCTGCACTACCTCCGCGGCGTTCAGTCGGCAGGTACCGACGAGGCCAAGGCCACGGTCACCGCCATGAAAAAGCTTCCCGTCAACGATGTCTTTGCCAGCAACGGCCGTATCCGCGAAGACGGCCGCATGGTGCACGACATGTACCTGTGGGAAATCAAGGCACCGCAAGAGTCCAAGTACCCCTGGGATTACTACAAGCTGCGCGCGACCATTCCCGCGGAAAAGGCCTTCCGGCCCTTGGAGCAAAGCACCTGCAAGCTGGTCAAGGGCGCGGCGGCCTGAAGCCCTGGTGAGCCCGCGCGACTGGGCGCGGGCCTGCCCCCTCAATCAGGCTTGATCTGCGCGCGCGCGATCACTTTCTTCCAGCGGTCCTGCTCGGCGGCGATGAACTGCGCGAACTGCGCCGGGGTGTTGCCCACGGCTTCGGCCGCGTCGCCCGTGAGGCGGCGCATGGCATCGGGCGCCTTGACGGCCTTCATGGTCTCGGCCGACAGCTTCTCGATATGGGCGGGCGACATGTTCGCCGGCGCCAGCATGCCGTACCACTGGGTCATCTCGAAGCCCGGAAAGCCCTGCTCGGCCACGGTGGGCACGTCAGGCAGCTGCGGCAGCCGCTGGGCCGAGCCGGTGGCGATGCAGCGCACCTTGCCAGATTTGATGAAGGGAATGATGGCCGCGGCACCGATGGCCGACGCATCGACGCGGCCGGACATCAAATCGGTCAGCATGGGGCCCGTGCCGCGGTAGGGCACGTGCAGCATGAAGACATTCGACGACATCTTGAGGTATTCGAAGGCCAGATGGCCGGCGCTGCCATTGCCGGCCGAGCCATAGCTCAGGCGCCCGGGCTTGCTTTTGGCGTAGGCGATGAACTCGCGCAGGTTCTTGGCCGGCACGTCGGGGTGCACCACGTACAGGCTGGGCAGCTTGGCCAGCAGTCTCACGTGCTGGAAGTCCTTGAGCGCCCAGGGAAGCTTGTCGAAGATGTAGGGGTTGACGGCCAGCGTGCCGATGTGGCCCAGGATCAGCGTGTGCTGGTCTTCGGCGCGCGCGGCTTCGGACATGGCGATGTTGCCCGCAGCGCCGGGCTTGTTGTCCACGAAGACGCTTTGACCCAAGGTCTTGGACAGTTCGACCGCCGTGGAGCGGGCGACGATTTCCGAACTGCCGCCGGGCGCGAAAGGCACGATGAAGCGCACGGATTTCGACGGCCACGCGGCCTGGGCCGAAGCCGCGCCGGGCAGCAGGCCCGACAGGGCCAGGGCGCCGCCAGCGGACAGCAGTTGGCGGCGTGTGGCAACCGTCGCCAGCGCCGAAGGATTCGCTGCGGATGTATGCATTCTTGTCTCCGATATTCTGAGGAAGACGCCATGCTGCCTGCGCCGGGCTTTCAGGAGGCTTTCACGCCAAATCTGTTTACCCTAGGTCGTGCATGGCAGCGCAAGCTGTGTATATGCTCGGCGCATGAAATACCGGATTCTTTTTGCACTGCTGGCGGGGGCGGCGGGCCTGTGCAGCGCCGCGGCCGGCCCCTTGGAGCAGACCGAATGCATTGCGCCGGCCAAGCCCGGTGGCGGCTTCGACCTGAGCTGCAAGCTGGCGCAAACCGGTCTGCTGCAAGGCAAGTTCATTGCCCAGCCCATGCGCGTGCGCTACCTGCCCGGCGGCATCGGTGCGCTGGCCTACCGCACGGTGGTCGCGCAGCACCCCGACCAGGCCAATGCCGTCATCGCCTTTTCCGGCGGCTCGCTGCTGAACCTGGCCCAGGGCAAGTTCGGGCGCTATACCGAGAACGACGTGCGCTGGCTGGCGGCCATCGCCACCGACTACGGTGCGGTGGTGGTGGCGGAAAGCTCCCCCTATCGCACGCTGGCCGACGTGATGCAGGCCATGAAGACCGACCCGGCCAAAGTCGTGCTGGGCGCGGGCGGCACGATCGGCAGCCAGGACTGGATGAAAGCCGCGCTGCTGGCCCGTGCCGCGGGCGCCAACCCCAAACTCATGCGCTTTGTGGCTTTCGAAGGCGGTGGCGAAGCGCTGCGGGCCTTGCAAGGCGGCCACATCCAGGTCTTCACCGGCGACGTCGCGGAAACCCGCCAGCAGGTCCAGGCCGGCGCCAAGCTGCGCATACTGGCCGTCATGTCCGACAAGCGCCTGCCGGGCGACCTGGCCCAGGTGCCCACGGCCAGGGAAGCCGGCGCCCCCCTGGAGTGGCCCATCGTGCGCGGCTTTTATCTGGGTCCCAAAGTCTCGGACGCCGACTATGCGGCCTGGAGCGAGGCCTTCGCCAGCATGCTGGCCACGCCGGCCTACCAGCAGCTGCGCACCGAGCGCGGCCTGTTCCCCATGGCCCTGGTCGGCAAGCAGCTCGACAGCTAC
>JAMNYN010000457.1 GCA_023622805.1 Pseudomonadota bacterium
TCAACTTCAGGCAGGTCAGCGTCGGTTTCGGCGATGATGGATGCGGCGTCTGCAACGATGGCAGCGTCGTCAGCAGCAGGATGCGCTGCGTTCAAAATGGAATGGTCCAAAGAAGATTCTGCAGCGGCGACGGCGCCCTGCTCAATAATGTTGTCGTTCATTTGTTTCTCACGCTGAAGCGCCACCGACAAGGTATCTGCGGTGCTTCAATGACGGTTAAAAAACATCAACCGTCAAACGAGGCCGGCTCAGAGATGAGGCGGCTGGGCATAAATTGCTTTGCCGTGCAAGGTGCACGGATCAAAAGCGGGGCCCGGTGAGTGATGGGAGATGCGCAAATTACCCCAAGGGGTAGGGGCAAGCTGCGAATTATGACACGAAGCCCCAGGCGATGGCAAGCGGACCCCAGGGATTACCCGACATAGGCCAAGGCCATGCAACATGTATTCCCGGCTGCATCCGACTCAATCATCCATAGCCCACACGCTCTGAAACTGGCGTGCCCCAGAAGGAGACAGCGAGCAAGCGCCGCCGCGCAGCGAGGCTGTCGCCCCTCGCCGGGCGCCCCCCTCCACCGAAGGATGAGAGGGGGAAGCGGGGGCCGGCCATCCGGCGTCAGCCGCTCAGGGGGTGCCTCTAGTCACGCCGCCTGCAGCTCCAGGGCCAGGAAATGCGCGCGGTAGTGGATCAGCTCATCGATGGATTCATGCACATCAGCCAGCGCCGTGTGACGCTGCGCCTTCTTGAACGATGCGCATACAGCGGGCTTCCAGCGACGCGCCAGCTCCTTGAAGGTGCTCACATCCACGTTTCTATAGTGGAAGAACGCTTCGAGCCTGGGCATGTAATTGACCAGGAAGCGCCTGTCCTGGCCGATGCTGTTGCCGCACAGCGGCACCTTGCCCTTGGGCACATAGCGCGACAGAAAGGCGATCAGCTCGCGCTCGGCCTGGGCCTCGGTCACTTCCGACGCCTTGACGCGCTCGATCAGGCCGCTGCGCCCGTGCGTGCCCTTGTTCCAGGCATCCATGCCGTTGAGCAACTCGTCGCTCTGGTGGATGGCGAAGACCGGACCTTCGATGCGGATCGACAGATCGGAGTTGGTGACCACCACGGCAATCTCGATGACCCTGTCGGTCTCGGGCTTGAGGCCGGTCATTTCACAGTCAAGCCAGACGAGATTCAAATCGGATTTCGCGAGCACGGGAGGGTTGGAGCAGAGGGCGTCAGACATGGCACAAATTGTCGCCTACACTGCGCTGACATGCTTTCCCAAGACCTCTTTTCACCCTCGCTGCTACTGACTCTGGGCTTTGCCGCCGCGCTGACCCTGCAATTGCTGGTACGCCTGTGGCTGGTGTCGCGCCAGGTGCGCCACGTGGCCCGCCACCGGGCCCAGGTGCCCGCGGCGTTCGCCCAGCACATTTCACTGCAAGCCCACCACAAGGCGGCCGACTACACGCTGGCCAAGTCGCGCACCGGCCTGCTGGACCTGGGCCTGTCCACCGCCATGCTGCTGGCCTGGACCTTGCTCGGCGGCCTGGACGCCCTGAACCAGGTCCTGCTCGAATGGCTGGGCCAGGGCCTGCACCAGCAGCTCGCCCTGCTCGCCGCCTTTTCCCTGATCTCCGGCCTCGCCGGCCTGCCGCTGTCGCTGTACCAGACCTTCGTCGTCGAACAACGCTTTGGCTTCAACAAGCTCACTGTGCGCCTGTGGCTCATGGACCTGCTCAAGTCTTCGCTGGTGGCGGCCGTGATCGGCCTGCCGCTGGCCGCGCTCATCCTGTGGCTCATGGCTTCGGCCGGGGCGCTGTGGTGGCTGTGGGCCTGGGGCGTCTGGGCCGGCTTCAACCTGCTGTTGATGTGGCTCTACCCCACGTTCATCGCCCCGCTGTTCAACCGCTTCGAGCCCCTCAAGGACGAGACCATCCGCGAGCGCGTGACGGCGCTGATGCAGCGCTGCGGCTTCGCGGCCAAAGGCCTGTTCGTGATGGACGGCAGCCGCCGCTCGGCCCATGCCAACGCCTACTTCACCGGTTTCGGCGCGGCCAAGCGGGTGGTGTTCTACGACACCCTGCTCAAGCAGTTGTCGCCCGCTGAAGTCGAAGCCGTGCTGGCCCACGAACTGGGCCATTTCAAGCACCGCCATATCGCCAAACGGCTGGTCGCACTGTTCGCGCTGAGCCTGGCCGGCCTGGCGCTGCTGGGCTGGCTGTCGCAGCAACTGTGGTTCTACACCGGCCTGGGCGTGCGCCCCAGCCTGGACATGGTGCTGGCGGGCAGCAACGGCATGGCCGGCAACGAAGCACTGGCCCTGCTGCTGTTCCTGCTGGCTGCGCCGGTCTTCAGCTTCTTTCTGGCGCCGGTGATGTCGTATTTCTCGCGCCGCGATGAATTCCAGGCCGACGCCTACGCCGCGAGCCAGGCCGACGGAGGACAGTTGGCCTCTGCCCTGCTGACGCTGTACCAGGACAACGCTGCTACGCTCACCCCCGACCCAGCCTACGTCGCTTTCCACTATTCGCACCCACCGGCCATAGAGCGCCTTGCGCGCCTGCCGGCGCCCGCTCCCGCACTGGCCTCCACCGCACCATGACTACTTCTCCACTCAAGCAACAGGACTGGTCCACCCAGCCACGCCGCGCCCTCTCGGCCACCCAGCTGGTGTCCCAGCTCGCCCAGACCGAAGGCTGGAAGCTTTCCGGCGACGGCCAGGCCGTGGCCATAGAAAAGACTTTTTCCTTTGTGAACTATTACGAAACCATGGCCTTCGTCAACGCCGTGGCGCTGATCGCCCACCAGCAAGACCACCACCCGGAGCTGCTGGTGCAATACAACCGTTGCACGGTTCGCCTCAACACCCACGACGTGGGCGGCATTTCAGCCACGGACTTCGATTGCGCGCGCCGCATCGATGCCTTGCTCGCATGACCGAATCCACCGCCCGCCCCGAAGGCCTGGTCGTGGCCAGCCACGGCCGCCATTGCATGATCGAAGCACCCGACGGCTCGCGCCGCATCTGCCATCCGCGCGGCAAGAAAAGCCAGGCCGTGGTCGGCGACCATGTGCGCTGGATCATGCCGGCCGCCGGCCAGGGCGATGAAGGCACGATTGAAAAAGTCCTGCCCCGACGCAACCTGTTCTACCGCCAGGACGAGATCCGCACCAAGTCGTTCGCGGCCAATATCGACCAGGTTCTGATCCTGATCGCCGCCGACCCGGTGTTCTCCGAAAGCCAGCTCGCACGCGCGCTGATCGCCGCCGAAGCCTCGCACATCAGGCCGCTGATCGCCCTCAACAAGAGCGATCTGGTCGAGCCCTTTGCCCGCGCCTGGGAACGCCTGCTGCCCTACCGCCACATGCGCCACGGCAGCGACCAACCCAACTACGGCGTGCTGCCGCTGTCGCTCACCGAATCCAGCGAAACCGACCGCGCGGCGCTGATGCAGCACCTCAAGGGCAAGGCCACGCTGGTGCTCGGACCTTCGGGCTCGGGCAAGAGCACGCTGATCAATCTGCTGGTGCCGGGCGCACGCGCGCAGACCGGCGAAATCTCCCAGGCACTGAATTCGGGCAAGCACAC
>JAMNYN010000606.1 GCA_023622805.1 Pseudomonadota bacterium
GACACCAAACTGGTGGCCGCTGTAGACCGTGGCCATGGGTTGGCTGCCCGGCAGCAACTGGTTGCCGGTAAAAGCCTGCAAGGCCTCATCGCTGTCCAGCCAGTCGGGCGGCAGGCCCAGCCACTGGGCGGCGCTGGCGCTCACGCCGACCCAGTGCGGGCGCGGCAGCGGCGTGGGCTGCAAGGCGGTGAAGAACGCCGGGCCCAGCGCGGAAAGACCGGGCTGCCAGTCCCAGTCGGGGCGATTGGCAGGGGCGGCGGCGGGGCGGTCGGTGTCGGTCTCGTTCATGGCTGTCATTGTCGCCCAGCAGCGACGCCCACAGGCGGGCCGGGGCATCGCCATGGATTGTCAAAAAAGTCCGCTTTTGCCCAGCCGCATTGGTGACAGCCCGCAGACGCAGCCTCCAGGCGGCGCGGTAGGATGGTTGGACAAACTATTACACCGAAGGAGCACTCTTCATGCTGGGACTGATGCAAAGCCAACCGCTGCTGATTTCGTCGCTGATCGATTTTGCGGCCCGCCACCATGGCGATGCACAAATTGTTTCTCGCCGCGTCGAAGGTGACATCCACCGCTATACCTACCGCGATCTGTCGGCCCGCTCCAAGCAGCTGGCCAACGCGATCGAAGCGATGGGCCTGGCGCAGGGCGAGCGCGTGGCCAGCCTGGCCTGGAATGGCTACCGTCACTTGGAGATGTATTTCGGCGTGAGCGGCTCGGGCCGGGTGTTGCACACCATCAATCCGCGCCTGCATCCGGACCAGATCGCCTGGATCGTCGGCCATGCCGAAGACCGCGTGCTGTGCTTCGACATGACGTTCCTGCCCATCGTGAAAGCCATTCACGACAAATGCCCCACGGTGCAGAAATGGGTGCTGCTGTGCGACGCCGACAAGCTGCCGGCTGACAGCGGCATTCCAGGCCTTTGCAGCTACGAAGACTGGATTGGCGGCCATTCCACCGACTACATCTGGCCCCAGTTCGACGAGAACACCGCGTCCAGCCTGTGCTACACCAGCGGCACCACGGGCAACCCCAAAGCGGCGCTGTACAGCCACCGCTCGACCACGCTGCACGCCTATGCGGCGGCCTTGCCCGACGTCATGGGCCTGTCGGCGCGCGATTCGGTGCTGCCGGTGGTGCCCATGTTCCACGTAAATGCCTGGGGCGTGCCCTACTCGGCGGCGCTCACCGGCGCCAAGCTGGTATTCCCCGGCCCGGCGCTCGACGGCAAGTCGCTGTATGAGTTGATGGAAGCCGAAGGCGTGACCTACGCGGCCGGTGTGCCCACGATCTGGCAGATGCTGCTGGGTTATATGCAGCCCAACGGGCTGCGCTTCAGCACGCTCAAGCGCACGGTGATCGGCGGTTCGGCCTGCCCGCCGGCCATGATCACCACCTTCCAGGACGTTTTCGGCGTCGAAGTGCTGCACGCCTGGGGCATGACCGAAATGAGTCCGCTGGGCACGCTGTGCACGCTCAAGAACAAGCACCTGGAACTGCCCGCCGACGAGAAGATGAAAATCCTGCAAAAGCAGGGCCGGGCCATCTACGGCGTGGACATGAAGATCGTCAACGAGCTGGGCCAGGAGCAGCCCTGGGATGGCAAGAGCTATGGCGACCTGCTGGTGCGCGGGCCATGGATCATCGACAGCTACTTCAAGGGCGAGGGCACGCCGCTGGTCTACGACGAACAGGGGCGGGGCTGGTTCCCCACGGGCGACGTGGCCACCATCGATGCCGACGGCTTCATGCAGATCACCGACCGCAGCAAGGACGTGATCAAGTCCGGCGGCGAATGGATCAGCTCCATCGACATCGAGAACATCGCCATGGCCCACCCGGCCGTGGCCATGGCGGCCTGCATCGGCATGTTCCATCCCAAGTGGGACGAGCGGCCCATCGTGGCCGTGGCGCTCAAGGCCCAGGCCGTGCTGGGACGCGAAGAGCTGCTGGCCTTCTTTGAAGGCAAGACGGCCAAGTGGCAGATTCCGGATGACGTCGTGTTTGTCGACGCCATTCCGCTGGGCGCCACGGGCAAGATGCTCAAGACGCGACTGCGCGAGATGCTCGCCGGCTACAAGCTGCCGGGGTTCTAGGACTTACCCTTTGCCCTGAGCCACACCAAGGGCTGGATTTCCTTTTTTCAGCGCCATGTGCCGACACCCAGCCCCAGGCCTGCCTGGATGCCTGGGTTGTCTGTGCATGGCGCTTTTTCGTGGGTGAAAAGCAGAGGGAAAAGGGCGCACGAGGCGTCTGCGCTGGCCCAGTCACCTAAGCGATAGCGGCTAGGGCATTCCCCATCCAGTCCGCCTGGAGGAAGCAGTTACGCTGCACCTGCTAATCCACCAAAGAGGAGACAAACTATGAAGTTCGCTATCAAAGCTGTAGCTGCGTCGGTGATCCTGGCGAGTGCAGGCGGGGCGTTTGCCCAGCAGGGGGAGACAGTCAAGATTGCCTGGCTGGACCCGTTGTCGGGGATGATGGCTGCGCTGGGTTCCAACCAGCTCAAGAGCTTCCAGTTTTTGGCCGAGGAGTTCAGCAAGAAGAACGCGGCCGGCGTCAAATACGAAATCATCGGCATAGACAACAAGCTCAGCCCCCAGGAGACCACCAGCGCGCTGCGCTCGGCCATGGACCAGGGCGTGCGCTTTGTCGTGCAGGGCAATGGCTCGGGTCCGGCACTGGCCATCATGGATGCGCTGGAAAAGCACAACGCGCGCAACAAGGGCAAGGAGGTGATTTACCTCAATTACGCCGCAGTCGACCCGGACCTCACCAACAGCAAGTGCAGCTACTGGCACTTCCGTATGGATGCCGACACGTCGATGAAGATGGAGGCGCTGACCACCTATATGAAAGACCTTCCCGATGTGAAGAAGGTCTACCTGATCAACCAGAACTACGCCCATGGCCACCAGGTGTCCAAGTACGCCAAGGAAATGCTGGCCCGCAAGCGTCCGGATGTGCAAATCGTCGGTGACGACCTGGCGCCGCTGGCCCAGGTGCGCGACTTCGCTCCCTACATCGCCAAGATCAAGCAGTCGGGTGCCGACTCGGTGATCACCGGCAACTGGGGTTCCGACCTGGCGCTGCTGATCAAGGCGGCCAACGATGCCGGCCTGAACAACGTCAAGTTCTACACCTACTACGCCATCGCCACCGGCTCGCCCACGGCCATGGGCGCCAACGCCGCGGGCAAGGTCTACATGGTGGGCTACGGCCACATGAACCTGCCGGGCGATATCGGTCGCGTGGTCGGCGAGTTCAAGAAGCGTTTCAACGACGACATGTACACCGCGTCGGCCTACAACACCTACGCCATGCTGACGGAAGCCTTTGTGCGCACCAAGTCGACCGATCCGGTCAAGGTCGCGGCCATGCTCGAAGGCATGAAGTTCAAGGGCTTCAACGGTGAAGTCGAAATGCGCAAGACCGACCACCAGCTGCAGCAGGGCCTGTACATCAGCCGCTGGGAAAAGGCCGGGGGCAAGTTCCCCATGGACTCGGAGAACACGGGCTACACCTTTGTGCCGGTGAAGTACTACGAGCCCTATGTCGCCAGCACGCCGACTTC
>JAMNYN010000119.1 GCA_023622805.1 Pseudomonadota bacterium
ACTCTATAGTTCGATCTTGATTTTTTTGCTCTTTCGAGCTACTCATAAATTAAAGAATCAAAGTGAACTTCACTTCTTCTCTTCATGAGCGTTTGTAGTGCTATGCACTAGTTCCAAAGAACTTGGCAGTTGCCTTCAAACGCCCACGCTTATCGGCTGTATATTTTTAAAGATCTGCAAGAAGTTTGATCTTCTTGCTGGACTCGCTGTGATCAGCTGAGCCTCGAATTCTACAACAGTTTTAAAGACCCTGTCAACTTTAAGTTTCTTGCTGCCGATTCAGTTAAACAACTGTTTCAGCAGCGCAGCCTTGCATTGTAGCCCGGTTTTTCAACCGGTCTGGCAAACAAGGCCAACTTTTTCCGCTTCACTTTCAGCCTGCCGTTGCCGGTAGCGCTGTGTTCGAAGCGGACTGCAAATGTAGCACAGAGAAAAGCCTTTGGCGCACAATTTTCACCATTTTGTCATTTCCCCTTGCTCTCGCCTGCGGCAAGAGGCCGGCGCCCCACAGGGCGCCGGCCGGGCATGGCTTACTCGATGGCCTTGCCTATGTCTTCAACCACCTTCTTGGCGTCACCGAACACCATCATGGTCTTGTCCATATAGAACAGTTCGTTGTCCAGGCCTGCATAGCCAGCAGCCATGCTGCGCTTGTTCACGATCACCGTCTTGGCCTTGTAGGCTTCCAGGATGGGCATGCCGTAGATGGCACTGCCCTTGGTGTGTGCCGCAGGATTGACCACGTCGTTGGCGCCCAGGATGATGGCCACATCGGCCTGACCGAATTCGCCGTTGATGTCTTCCATCTCGAACACCTGGTCATAAGGCACTTCAGCTTCGGCCAGCAGTACGTTCATGTGGCCAGGCATGCGCCCCGCCACCGGGTGGATCGCATACTTGACCGTGATGCCCTTGTCGGTGAGCTTTTGCGCCAGTTCCTTGACGGCATGCTGGGCCCGCGCCACCGCCAGACCGTAGCCAGGAACGATGACCACGGTTTCGGCATTGCCCAGAACAAAGGCCGCATCGTCTGCGCTGCCGGTCTTGACCGGGCGCTGCTCCTTGGCGCCGCCCGTGGCCGTGGCCGTGGTCGCTTCCGCACCGAAGCCGCCCAGGATCACGCTGAAGAACGAGCGGTTCATGGCCTTGCACATGATGTAGCTCAGGATCGCGCCCGAGCTGCCCACCAGCGAACCGGCAATGATCAACATGCTGTTGTTGAGCGAGAAGCCGATGCCGGCTGCTGCCCAGCCCGAGTAGCTGTTGAGCATGGACACCACCACCGGCATGTCGGCGCCGCCGATGGGGATGATCATCAGCACGCCCATCACAAAGGCCAGCGCCAGCATGGCGAAGAATGCCGTCCAGCTTTCGGTGGCGACAAACACCAGGCCCAGGCCCACGGTCAGCAGGCCCAGTGCCAGGTTCAGCATGTGCTGGCCCTTGAACTGCACGGGCGCGCCTTGGAACAGGCGGAACTTGTACTTGCCCGAGAGCTTGCCGAACGCAATCACCGAACCGCTGAACGTGATGGCACCGATGGCGGCGCCGAGGAACAACTCCAGGCGGTTACCGTAAGGAATGGCGGGAACGACCATGCCGTCGACCAGCACCGAACCCACGGGAGTGCTCACCCCCAGGAGAGCCGCGGCGGGCGCCGGCGTGATGCCGAAAGCCCAGGGCTCGGCCACGGCAGCCACGCCGATGAAGACCGCGGCCAGGCCGATCATGCTGTGCATGAAAGCCACCAGCTCGGGCATCTTGGTCATTTCCACGCGCTGGGCCATGACGGTGCCGGCCGTGCCGCCCACCAGCAACCCCAGCAACACCCAGCCCAGGCCGAGCACCGCACCACCGGCGAGCTGCACGATGAGCGCAGCCGTGGTGACCACGGCAATCAACATGCCCGCCATGCCGAAGGCGTTGCCGCGGATCGACGAGGTCGGGTGCGACAAGCCTTTGAGCGCCTGGATGAAGCAGACGCTGGCCACCAGATACAGCAAGGTAACGAGGTTCATGCTCATTGCGCGCCTCCTTCTGTGTTGGCAGCGGGCTTGCGTTCTTTCTTCTTGAACATTTCCAGCATGCGGCGTGTGACGAGAAAACCGCCGAACACGTTGACCGCCGCCAAGGCCACGGCCAGCACGCCCATGGTCTTGCCCAGGGTGGTCTCGGTGAGCGCAGCGGCCAGCATGGCGCCCACGATGACGATGGCGGAAATCGCGTTGGTCACCGCCATCAGCGGTGTGTGCAGCGCAGGCGTGACGGTCCAGACCACGTGGTAACCCACGTAGATGGCCAGCACAAAAATAATGAGATTGATCAGTGTCGGGGAGACAGCGTCCATGGAACCTCCAGGTAATGGAAGAGGATGCAAAAAAAGGAAGATGCCTGCGCCAAGGCGCTCAGGCCTTGCGCAGCAGCTGGCCTTGGTGGGCCATCAGGCAGGCGGCGACGATGTCGTCCTCAAGGTCGACCTTGAGCCCGTCTTGCGGAGTCAGGATGAGCTTGAGGAAGTCGAGCACGTTGCGCGCGTAAAGCGCCGACGCGTCGGCCGCCACCAGTGCCGGCAGATTGGTCTCGCCGACCAGCGTGACGCCATGCTTGAGCACGGTCCGGCCGGCTTCGGTCAAGGGGCAGTTGCCGCCCTGGGCCGCGGCGAGGTCGACAATCACCGAGCCGGGCTTCATGGCCTGGACCATCTCCGCGGTCACCAGCACGGGCGCGGCACGGCCCGGGATCAGCGCGGTGGTGATCACCACATCGGCCTGGGCCACGCGCTTGGCGACTTCGGCCTTCTGGCGATCGAGCCAGCTTTGCGGCATGGGGCGGGCGTAGCCGCCCACGCCTTCCGCCGCTTCCTTTTCTTCCGCGGTTTCGTAGGGCACGTCAATGAACTTGGCGCCCAGCGACTCGACCTGCTCCTTGACGGAGGGACGCACGTCCGAAGCTTCGATCACCGCGCCCAGGCGCTTGGCCGTGGCAATGGCCTGCAGGCCCGCCACGCCCACACCCAGCACCACGACCCGCGCCGCCTTGACGGTGCCGGCAGCGGTCATGAGCATGGGGAAAAAGCGCTGGTAGGCGTTGGCCGCGATCATCACGGCCTTGTAGCCCGCGATATTCGCCTGCGAGGACAGCACGTCCATGCTTTGCGCACGCGTGGTGCGGGGCGCGGCTTCGAGCGCATAGGCGGTGACGCCTGCCGTGGCCAGCCGCTGCAAACCTGGCGCATCAAACGGGTTGAGCATGCCGACCAGGGTGGCGCCTGCGCGCAAGCGCGGTGCTTCGGCCTCGGAGGGGCTGCGCACCTTGAGCAGCAAATCGGCGCCCCAGGCGCCTGCGGTATCGGTGATTTCCGCACCGGCGGCGACATAGGCGGCATCGGTCACGCTGGCGGCCAGGCCGGCACCGGATTCGACGCGCAACTGATGCCCCTGCGCAATGAGTTTCTTGACTGTCTCCGGAGTCACGGCAATGCGGGTCTCTCCCGCCACCGTCTCGCTGGGTACACCTATCAGGTTTGGTTGTCCTCTCAAGTTGTTTTTTCTTCTACGCA
>JAMNYN010000179.1 GCA_023622805.1 Pseudomonadota bacterium
CGACGGACCTGCTGGGCGCGCTTGGCGGTGCGGGTGGCGGCCTGGCCGGCATGCTTGGTGGCATGGGCGGAATGGGCGGAATGCTGGGCGGGCTGCTCGGCGGCGGCCAGGCGTCCGGGGGCAGCGGCGCGGATATCCTGGGCCAGATCTTTGGCGGCCAGCACAAGGAAGTCGAATCCGGCGTGGCACAGGCCACGGGCCTGGGTGCGAATGCCGGCCAGCTGCTGCAAATGCTGGCCCCCATCGTGATGGCCTTCCTGGCGCAACGTGCGCAAGCGGGCGGCCAGGCGACGGACGCCGAGGCGCCGCAGGATGCAGGCGTTGGCGGCATGCTGGGCGGTATGCTGGACCAGAACGGCGACGGCAAGCTGGACGTGGGCGATCTGTTCAAGCTGGGCGCGGGCTTTCTCGGCGGCCGCCGCTGAAACACAGCGTTGCCAGCGACCCAGGGCTGCCCAGGCAGCCCTTTTTTGCGCCCCGGTGTTTCTAGATATTGCATTGCCGCCCGTCAGGGCCGACACTGGTCAGGCTTATTCGACTTCAGGAGCCAGGTATGACGACTGTTGCAGACATCCTGCGGGCCAAGGGGAGTGCCGAGGTTCACCACGTAGGGCCGGAAGATTCCATGCTGGAAGCACTGCAGCGCATGGCCGAGTACCGTATCGGCGCCTTGATGGTGCTGGAAGGCGACCGGTCCGGCCCTATCGCCGGCATCGTCACCGAGCGCGACTATGCGCGCAAAATCGTGCTTCAAGGCCGTAACTCGGCGACCACGCCGGTACGCGAAGTGATGACGGCTGCCGTGCATTGCGTGGACATGGCGCAGACTTGCGAAGAGTGCATGGCCTTGATGACGCGCGAGCGCATACGCCATCTGCCGGTGCTCGACGACCAGAAGATGCTCGCCGGCATCGTCTCCATCGGCGATCTGGTGAAAGCCATCATTTCGGAGCAGCAGTTCACCATCGAGCAGCTCGAACACTATATTTCGGGCAAGCACGGCTGAAATGAAGCACCCCCTGAGCCGCTAATGCGGCATGGGCCGCCCCGGCTTCCCCCTCTCAACCTTCGGTGGAGGGGGACGGCAGCCTCGGTGCGGGGCGGCCCTTCCTCGCTGCCCCTGGGTTGGGTCACGCCAGTTTCATGGTGCGGGTGGTTCGAACATGGAGTGGATACGTTTTGGGCACTCCCAGGGCCTTTGCGGTGGCCGACCCTGTGCGGGCGCCAGTGGTTTTACACTCCAGCCCATGAGCTTGCTGATCCTGGGTATTGAATCTTCGTGCGATGAAACCGGTGTGGCGTTGGTGCGCCTGCCGGAAGGCGGGGCCGTGCCCCAGCTGCTGTCGCATGCCTTGCACAGCCAGATCGAAATGCACCAGGCCTATGGCGGCGTGGTGCCCGAGCTGGCCAGTCGTGACCACATCCGTCGCGTGTTGCCGCTGACCGAAGCCGTGCTGGCCGAATCAGGCAAGCAACTGGCCGATATCGACGTGGTGGCCTTCACGCGCGGCCCTGGCCTGGCCGGTGCGCTGCTGGTCGGCGCCGGCGTGGCCTGCGCCCTGGGCGCGGCGCTGGACAAGCCGGTGCTGGGCATTCACCACCTTGAAGGGCATTTGCTGTCGCCTTTTCTGAGCGCGGACCCGCCTGAATTTCCTTTCGTGGCCTTGCTGGTGTCGGGCGGCCACACGCAGTTGATGCGCGTCGACGGCGTGGGCGCCTATGAAATCCTGGGCGAAACCATCGACGATGCGGCCGGCGAAGCCTTCGACAAATCGGCCAAGCTGATGGGTCTGGGCTATCCCGGCGGGCCGGCGCTGTCGCGCCGGGCCCAGGACGGCGACCCCAAGGCCTTCAAGCTGCCGCGTCCGCTGCTGCACAGCGGCGACCTGGATTTTTCTTTTGCCGGTCTCAAGACCGCCGTGCTGACCCAGGCCAAGAAGCTGGGCGACGAACTGCCTGCGCGCACGGACGACCTGGCGGCGAGCACCGAAGCTGCGATCGTCGACGTGCTGGTCAGGAAGACCATGACGGCGCTCAAGCAGACCGGCATGAAGCGCGTGGTCGTGGCCGGCGGCGTGGGCGCCAACCGGCTGCTGCGCGAGCAGCTCAACCAGGCCTGCGCGCAGATGAAGGTGCGCGTGCACTATCCCGAGTTGCACCTGTGCACCGACAACGGCGCGATGATCGCCATGGCCGCGGCCATGCGCATCCAGTCGGGCCGCGAGCAGCCCGCCCGCCATTACGCTTTCGACGTGAAGCCGCGCTGGTTGCTCGACTCTCTCGCCTGAAGGCGGTTTACCAAAACTTCACGGCGCTGAAGCGGGGCTGACAAGGGGGGGCTGCACAATGGTCAGCATGCCCATTCTGACTTTGTCCTCCCTATGAACCCCAATGCCTCGTGCCGTCCTGTCGTGACGCTGGCCGCGGCGCTGGTCGCGCTGGCGCTGGCCGGTTGCGCCGCGACGCTGCCGCCGGGCGCGGCCTTGCCGACGCTGGCCGTGCCCACCACCTGGTCGTCCAGCCATGGCGTGGTGGTACCCGATGCCAGTCCGCAGTCCCTGGCCCGGTGGTGGCAGGGATTGGGCGATGCCCAGCTCAGCTCCCTGGTCGAACAGGCGTTGCAAGCCAATCCTTCGCTGCGTGCCACCCAGGCCGCGCTGCGCCAGTCGCGTGCCCAGCGCGATGTAACGGCCGCGGGCCTGGCGCCATCGCTGAATGGCTCGGGCTCGGCCCAGCGTTCGCGCTCGGGCAATGCCACGGGCAACAGTTTTTCCGCGGGTCTGGATGCGAGCTGGGAGCTGGACGTGTTCGGCCGGCTCGCCAGCGGCCTGGAGGCCAGCGACGCCGATGTGCGCACGGCCCAGGCCACGCTGGAAGGCGCGCGCGTGTCCCTGGCGGCCGAAGTGGCGCTGACCTATATCGACTTGCGCAACCAGCAGCAGCGCCTGGTGATTGCGCGCAACAACCTGGCGAGCCAGCGGGACACGCTGCAGATCACCGACTGGCGCATGCAGGCCGGACTGACCACGTCGCTGGCCACCGAGCAGGCCAAGGCGGCGGTCGAGCAGACGGCGGCCCAGGTGCCGACGCTGGAAGCCAGCCTGGCCCAGTCGCGCCATGCGCTGGCCGTGCTCACGGGCCAGAACCCGGCCGCGCTCGATGCGCAGCTGGCCGCCGTGGTTCCCGTGCCCCAGGCGCCGACCGAACTGGCCCTGCAGATTCCCGCCGAAACCCTGCGCCAGCGGCCCGACGTGATCGCGGCCGAAACGCGCGTGGCGGCCGCTCTGGCGCGTGTGTCCCAGGCCGATGCCGCGCGCTATCCCGGCTTTCGTCTCGGCGGCTCGCTGGGCCTGCGCGCCTTGACGCTGGGCACGCTGACCCAGGGCGGCTCGGTGGTGGGCGCGCTGCTGTCGAGCATTTCGGTGCCGCTGCTGGACGGCGGCGCGGCCCGCGCCCAGGTGCGCGTGCAGCAGGAAGGACTGGAGCAGGCGCGGCTGGCCTATGTGTCCACGGTACTGACGGCCTTGCAGGAGGTGGAAGACGC
>JAMNYN010000204.1 GCA_023622805.1 Pseudomonadota bacterium
GCGATCTTGGCCATGGCCTCGCGGTCCAGCGCATACATCACGGCCTGGCGGAACAAGACGCTGTCGAACGGCTTGCGGCGGTTGTTCAGCCACAGCCAGGAATGCGGGGCGAAGAACTCATGGCCCTTGGTGGTCACCGAGACGCCGGGCAGCTTGGACAGGCGCTGCACGTCGAAGAACTCCACGGCACCGCCGGGCACCACGTCCACCTTGCCCGATTCAAAGGCCGCGGCGCGCGAAGCGGCGTCCGGAATCACATGGAAGTACAAGTCCTTGACCTGCGGCACGCCCGCTTCGCGGTAGCTCTCGTTGGCCGTCAGGTGGATGTAGGAGCCCTTGACCCATTCCTTGAACTTGAACGGCCCCGTGCCTACGGGCGTGCTGTTGGCCGGATGGTTGAGAAAGTCGGCCGCGCCTTCGTAGATGTGCTTGGGCACCATGGGCATGGAGCCGACTTCGAACAGGCCCAGGAAAGGACCGAAAGTGTGCTTGAGCTTGAAGACCACCGTGTTCGCATCCGGCGCCGTGATGCTGTCGATGACGCTCAGATTGCCGCGCAGACGCGCATGGGTCTTGCGCAGAAAAGTGTCCACCGAGAACACCACGTCGGCCGCGCTGAACGGCTTGCCGTCGTGCCACTTCACGCCGTTTTGCAGCTTGAAGGTATAGGTCAGGCCGTCGCTGCTCATCGCCCAGGACTGGGCCAGGCCCGGCATGGGGTTGAGCTTCTCATCGACGCGCACCAGGCCTTCGTAGATATTGCCCGCCACCATCTGGGTCGGGGCGTTCTGCAGTATGCCCAGCATCAGTCCCGGCGGCTCGGGCTGAACCACGGCATTGATGACCCCTCCCGCCTTGCCTTGGGCCAGCACATGCAGGGGCACCCCTGCGATACCCAGCCCCATGCCGGCGGCGGTCAGTTGGAACAGTTCACGGCGTTTCATAGAAGACTCCTTGGAATAAAAAGGCGCAGCCATCCCCTGCCGGCAGCCCGCCAGCATGGCAAGAGGATGGAAATCAGGGAAAGCGCTGAGCGCGGGGCGCTCAGCAGTCGAACGGCAGCGCCGAGCCCGGGGCCAGCCGCTGCTTGAGCGCGCGCCACTCGCGCGCGCAAGGCGTTGCGTCGTCCGCCAGCCGGTTGCTATCGCCCGACTCGTACTGCCGGGCCGTCAATTCACAGACCTCGCTGGGCACGGCGAAGGCGATCTGTCCGCTGGACTGGATGGCGATCTGCACGCGGCAGGCGCGCTCCAGATTGATCATCAGAATGAAGGCTTCGGCGATGCTGCCGCCCAGCGTGAGCAAGCCGTGGTTGCGCAGAATCAAGGCCTTGTGGACCGGACCCAGGTCGCTCACCAGGCGCTCGCGCTCCGCATGGTTGAGCGCAATGCCCTCGAAGTCGTGATAGGCCACACGCTGGTAGAACTGCAGCGCCCATTGGTTGCAAGGCTGCAGGCCGCAGGCCAGCGAACTCACGGCCACGCCGCCCACCGTATGGGTGTGCACGATGCATTGCGCATCGTGGCGCGCCATGTGCAGCGCGCTATGGATGGTGAAACCGGCCGGATTCACGTCATGCGCCGAAGGCTCGACGATGCGCCCTTGCGTGTCGACCTTGACCAGGGACGAGGCCGTCACAGCGCCAAACAGCATGCCGTAGGGATTGATCAGGAACTGGTCTTCGGTGCCCGGCACCCGCGCCGAAATATGGGTGTAAATGCTGTCGTCCAGCCCCAGCAAGGCCATGAGCCGGTAGGCAGCGGCCAGATCCTTGCGTACCGCCCATTCCTCGTCGCTCCAGGACGGCGGGTTCTGAGTGGCCGAGGCGACGGCTACAGTTGCATAGTTCATTCAATGGGCTCCACGGTATCGGTTGACATCTGCAGCTCTTTACGCAAATGCCATGCCAGCCCCGGCGCCCTCCATGCCCGCCTCTCCCGCGGCGGCTGCCCAACCGGCGCGGACAAGCCGGAAAGCCGTGTTTTTCGGATTCTTTAAAGTCTCGAATCCAGCACCAAAGTGGCCTGACCAAGAGCCATCGTGGTGCATATAAATCCTGAAATTGCACCAATTTCACGGAATTCAGCCCAAAATCCCATCGACCTATCAGACCAGTAGAGCCACTCAGCCCAGGCTGCGCTGCTGGGCCCATATATTGCAAAGCAAGCCGCACCCCCTTCAAGGAATGCCCATGCACCACCTCCATCCCAGCGCCGAAGCCATACGCCACGCTGTTCAGCAGCAGCGCGCCTACCTGATCGCCAGCACCGCACAACTGGTCGCCGCGCCGAGTTTCAGCGGCGCCGAAACCAGCGCCTGCGAGGCCATGGAGGCGCTGCTGCAGGCGCAGGGCCTGGCGACCGAACACCTGCCGATGGACAGCGAGAGCCTGCGCAACCACCCGCTGTTCAGCTGCCCCTGCAACCCCGACAACAATCGCTACAACCTGCTGGCCATCCACCAGCCGCCCTCGGGCATCTCGCAAGGCCGCAAGCTGCTGTTCAACGGCCATCTGGATGTCGTGCCCACCGGCCCGGCAGACATGTGGGCGCAACCGCCTTTCGCCCCCTACGAACAGGACGGCTGGCTGTACGGGCGCGGCGCGGGTGATATGAAAGGCGGCCTGGCCTGTGCCCTCACCGCCTTGCAAACGCTCAAGTCCATGGGTTTGCAACCGGCCTCGCTGGTCGGCATCAACGCCGTGGTGGATGAAGAGGACTCGGGCAACGGCACGCTCGCCAGCCTGGGCGCCCTGCACCAGGCGCGCTTCAAGGCCCGCTATGAGGCCTTCGACACCGTGCTCATTCCCGAGCCCTTTGGCGAAACCGTCATGGCGGCGCAGATCGGCGTGTGCTGGCTGACCGTCAAGATCACGGGACGGCCGACCCATGTGGCCTACATGAACCAGGGCCTGAACCCCATCGAAGCCGGCATCCACATCATGCAAGTCCTCAAGCAGGCGCAGGATGAGTTCAACCGGCCGGAAAACCGCCACCCGGCATTCGCCCATGTGGCTCAGCCCATCAACATCAACCTGGGCAAGATCGAAGGCGGCGAATGGCATTCCTCCGTGCCCTGCACCTGCACGCTGGGCATACGCGCGAGCTTCTATCCCGACCGCGATGCCGACGAAGCCGTGCAATGGTTCAGCCAGAAAATCCGCCAGGCGGCGCAAGCCCTGAACCCCGCCCTCCAGGTCGAAATCGACCACCGCGGCTTCAAGGCCCCGGGCTGCGTCTACGACCTCGAAGCGCCCGCCATGCAGGCCTTGCAACAGGCCCACGCGGACATGCACGGCGCAGCGCCCCGGCACCTGGCCTGCACCGCCACCACCGACGGCCGCCACTTCCGCCTGTCCACCCCCTGGGCCGTGACCAACTACGGCCCCATCGCCCGCAACATCCACGGCATCGACGAAGCCGTGGACATCGCCAGCATGCTGCGCGTGACCGAGACCTTCGTGCGCTACATCATCGACCAGTGCAAGGTGGTGCCGCTGGAAGGCGCATAAAACGGGAGTGGCCCACAGCCAGGCC
>JAMNYN010000232.1 GCA_023622805.1 Pseudomonadota bacterium
AAGCCTGCTGGTCAACGACGCCAGCGACTACGTGCGCTCGGTGCTGCGCCGCGCGCTGGGCGAGGACAAGGCATCGCTGCTGATCGACCGTATCCTGCAGGGCGGCGATGTCTCGGGCATCGAAAGCCTGAAGTGGATGGATCCGCTGTCGGTGGCCGAGCTGCTGCGCGGCGAGCATCCGCAGATCGTGGCGGCGATTCTGGTGCACCTGGAGTACGAACAGGCCGCGGCCGTGCTGATGCAGTTGCCCGAGCGCTTTCGCAGCGAGGTGGTGCTGCGCGTGGCCACGCTCGAAGGCATACAGCCGACGGCGCTCAAGGACCTCAACGAAGTGCTGTTCAAGGTGCTGGCGGGCGGCGACAAGATCCGCAAGACGTCGCTGGGCGGCGTCAAGACGGCGGCGGAAATGATCAACCAGCTCGGCGGAAACGCCGATGTGGCCGTGCTCGACACCATCCGCAACTACGACGTGGACTTGGCGCAGAAGATCATGGACAAGATGTTCGTGTTCGACGACCTGGTCAAGCTCGACGACCGTTCGCTGCAGCTGGTGCTGCGCGAAGTGGCCTCCGAGACGCTGATCGTGGCCCTCAAGGGCGGCACCATGGAAGTGCGCGACAAGATCCTGGCCAATATGTCGATGCGGGCTTCCGAAGCCTTGCGCGAAGACCTGGAATCGCGCGGTCCCATGCGCCTGTCCGAAGTCGAAGCGCAGCAAAAGGAAATCCTCAAGGTGGTGCGCCGCCTTGCGGAAGAAGGCCAGGTCACCATAGGCGGCGGCGCCGAGGACAGCTATGTCTAACCATTCGCATTCGCGCTTCATCCCGAGCGAAGAAATCGACGCCAAGGCCGTGGTGCAGTGGCGCTTCGGTGCGGTGGGCGGTCCAGGCCAGGTGCAGGCCTTGCCATTGGATCCGACCGAAATGCCGCAGGAAGTGGCGGTCGATGTCGTGGATGAGGCGCCTTCGCAGCCGCAGCATGACGCGGCCGGCATGGAGGAGCTGCTGCTGCAGGCACGCGCGCAGGCGCATGCCGAAGGCCGGGCACAAGGCCAGGCCCAGGGCCGTGCCGAAGCCACGAATGAATGGCAGCAGCGTATGGACAGCTACACCTCGGGCGAAGGCCGCGAGACCGCGCAGCGTCTGCAATCCCTGGTGGACAAGTGCGACAGCAGTCTGCAGGCGCTGGAACAGAACATGGCTGCCGAAGTGCTGCAACTGGCCTGCGACATCGCGCGCCAGGTGGTGCGCCAGGAACTGGCCTGCAAACCCGAGGCCTTGCTGCCCGTGGTGCGTGAAGCCCTGGACATGCTGGTCACCGAAGGCCGGCCCGTGAGCGTGCGGCTCAACCCTGCGGACTGGGAAGTGCTGGACGCCCCACTGCGCGCCGAGCATGGCGCCGGGGGCAAGCTGCAGTGGTCGGCCGACGCTACGGTGGCGGCTGGCGATGTGCGCGTGGAATCGGGCGGTGCCGTGATCGACGGCGGCCTGGACTCCCGCTGGCGCCGGGCCGTGGCCGCGCTGGGACTGGTGTCTTCCTGGTACGAGGGCGGTCATGGCCAATGAAGAGGCGCTGGCCCCCTGGAAAGATTTCGTGGCGGGCGCGCGTGCGCGTTACGTCCAACCCGTGGCACTGGAAAGCCGCGGCACGCTGAGCCGCCTCACGGGCCTGGTGCTCGAAGCTTCGGGCCTGCGCGTGCCCGTGGGCGCGCAGTGCCATGTGCAAATGCCCCACCAGGAGCCGGTGCTGGCCGAAGTGGTGGGTTTTTCGGGCGAAAAAGCGTTTCTGATGCCGGCCGGTGATATCCAAGGCCTGTCGAGCGGCGCTGCGGTGTCGCCGGCGCCGGCCTTCGTGCCCGTGCCGCGCTGGGGTGAGCCTCAGGCTCCCGTGTCCCAGGCCATAGGCATGTTGCGCCTGCCCATGGGCGACGGCCTGCTGGGCCGCGTGGTGGATTCGCAAGGCCAGCCGCTGGACCATGGCGGCCCGGTGCTGGACGTCACGGCCGAGCCCATGGACCGCCGCCAGATCAACGCCATGGACCGCGACCCGGTGCGGGAGCCCCTGGACACCGGCGTGCGCGCATTGAACGCGCTGCTGAGCGTGGGCCGCGGCCAGCGACTGGGCCTGTTCGCCGGTTCGGGCGTGGGCAAGAGCGTGCTGCTGGGCATGATGGCGCGCTATACCAAGGCCGATGTGATCGTCGTCGGCCTGATCGGCGAGCGCGGCCGTGAAGTCAAGGAATTCGTCGAAGACATTCTGGGCGCCGAGGACCGCGGCCGCGCCGTGGTCGTGGCCGCGCCCGCCGACGCGCCGCCGCTGCTGCGCATGCAGGGCGCGGCCTATGCGACGGCGATTGCCGAGCATTTCCGCGACAAGGGCCAGCATGTGCTGCTGCTGATGGATTCGCTCACCCGCTATGCCATGGCACAGCGCGAGATCGCGCTGGCCATCGGCGAGCCGCCGGCCACCAAGGGCTATCCGCCATCGTGCTTTGCCAAGCTGCCCCAGCTGGTCGAGCGCAGCGGCAACGGCCTCAACGGCGTGGGCTCGATCACCGCCTTCTACACCGTGCTGTCCGAAGGCGACGACCAGCAGGACCCGATTGCCGATGCGGCGCGGGCCATTCTGGACGGCCACATCGTGCTGTCGCGGGCCTTGGCCGAAACCGGCCACTTCCCGGCGATCGACATCGAGCAGTCGGCGTCGCGCGTGATGCACAACGTGGTGCCGCGCGAGCATTTCGAGCTGGCGCGGCGTTTCCGTGCCGTGTATTCGCGCTATCAGAAGAGTCGCGACCTGATCCAGGTCGGCGCCTATGTCGCGGGCTCGGATCCGCAGATCGACGAAGCGGTGAAGCTGCAGCCTTCCATGGCCAGCTTCTTGCAGCAAAACATGTTTGAAGCCGCCACCATGGACGAGAGTATCTCGGGCATGGCGACGGTGCTGGGTCAATAACCTGAAGGGCTGGAATGTCGTCGCTGAATGCACTGATGGTGGCTATCGAAGCAGCAATGCGCAAACGTGACGAGGCGCGCCAGGCGCTGCAGGTGCGGGTGCGAGCCCGCCAGGCGGCGCAGGAGCAGATGGACCAGCTGCAGGACTACGCCGAGCAAATGCAGCAGCGCTGGGGTGCACACGAAAACCAGGCCGTGCAGCCGGAAGTGATGTACCACCAGTACCAGTTCATGGAGCGGCTGACCCATGCCGCGGGCTTGCAGACCAAGGTCATTCAGGAGCAATCCATCCGGCTGGAAGCGGCGCAAAAAGCGCTGATGGCCTGCGAGCTGCGCCTGACCAGCCTGGAAAAGGTGGTGGCCGCGCGCCGGCGCGACATCGCCCTGGCGCAAATGCGCCGCGAACAGAAACAAACCGATGAGCGTGCGGCCCTGCAGTTCATCGGACGCACTTTTGGCATGCAGTTCCAGGAAGCATGAGCATGGAAAATTCCTCTATCCGTTCCCCGCAAAAACCAGTCCTGGCGAACCAGGGCGCACGCCAGGCCGGCCTGCGCCAGGTAGCCGCTGGCGAAGACGACAGTTCGGGGAGCAAGCTCGGTTTTTCGCAACTCCTGGCCGATGTGGCCGGCCCTTCCCTGGTGGCAAGCCCCGGGGAAGCCGTGGATCCTGCCGCAGGCGCTGCCGTGGAGTGGTCCGGGCTGACGCCGCAGGCGATGGCCGAGGCGGGCATGTTCTCCTTGGCCAGCCTGGTCGGACAGACGGCGCGCCTGGACGGCGCGGCCGAGGCCGCGCAGCGCGATGGCCGCACTCCGCAAAGCGGTGACGGCGCGACCGGCCCTGCGGCCCTGCCCATGGGCGCGGGCCAGCGGGCTCCGGGCCAGCCGGCCGCGGCACCGGGTCTGCAGACGCACCACGCAAAGGGCGCGGGCGCCGATGCGGGCGCGGGCACAGGCACGGCCTTGGCCCAGGGCGCGGCGGCGACCCTGGACACCTCCGCATCGCCCCAGACGCCGAGCACCTTGTCCTTGACCCAGGCAGCCGGCGGCGCTGAGCGCAGCACGCCGCCCCCCGGTCTGGCCGCGTTGCTGGCCCAGATGGAAGCGGTTCCCGTGGCTGCCGCCGACCGGGCCGCAGCGCCCCTGTCCGGTGCCGTCGGAAGCGCCGCGGCCGCCGACACTGGCGCTTCCCCTGTAGGCACGGTAGGACTGGCCGACACGGCGGCGCATGCGCCCGCCGAGGGGGCCGAGGCCACGCCCGCGGCGGATGCCGTGCTGTCCCCGCCCGATGAAGCGCAGGCCGATGCGCTCTCGGAGCAGGTCGCGTTCTGGGTGCAGCAAAAGACCCAGCGCGCGGAAATGACCATCGACCGCCAGGGCCAGCCGGTCAAGGTGCAGGTGGTCGTGACCGGCGGCGAAGCCCATGTGACTTTCCGCAGCAATGAGCAGCAGACGCGGGACATGCTCGATGCCAGCACCGCGCAGCTGCGCGAACTGCTGGAGCAGCAAGGTCTGACGCTGGCGGGGGTCTCGGTGCAAACCGCGGATGCCGGCCGCCAGGACAGCGGTGCCTCCGCTGGCGGCGACGGCGCCGGTCGCTCGCCCGCGCAGCGCGGCGATGGCGGCGCCCCCCTGACCGCCGTGGTCTCGGCCGATCTGCGCGCCCGCCCCGACGCTTTGCGTGCCGTGGATCTGTTCGTTTGAAAAGAAACACCCCCTGAGCCGCTTACGCGGCTTCCCCCTCTCAACCTGCGGTGGAAGGGGACGGCAGCCCCGGTGCGGGGCACCCCTTCCTCGCTGCCCCTTGCTGGGGCGCGCCAGTTCCATAGATGGTGGGCGGTGCGAGCGCCATGGATGAGAGCTGGACCTAGCTCCGGTAAAGCCGGGGTTTAGCGCTTCTATTCAGGCCATGCGCAGGCACTGGAGGCGGAATAATAGGCGGCATCAGTGAGCCAAACCTGTGCCCGTGTGGGGCCAGGGGTGGACTGCTCCACAGCCAAGGAAACCCAACGTGTCCGCCAAACCTTCCGCCACAGCCCCCGCCAAGGAACCCGCCAAGAGCAAGCTGGTCCTGATTGGTGCCATTGTCGTGGTGCTGGCCGTTCTGGCCGTGGCCGCTTTCCTGTTCCTCAATGCCCGCAACCAGGAAGGCGACGACGCGCCAACGAGCAGCGCCGAAGTCCTGGTGCCCACTTTCCTGCCTTTGGACAATATGGTGGTCAACCTGGCCGATCCAGGCGGTGACCGCTTTGTGCAGATCGGCATCACGCTCGAATTGCAGGACGACAAGACGGCCAAGGTGGTCAAGCAATACCTGCCTAGCATTCGCAACGGCGTGCTGTTGCTGGTTTCGCAGCGTTCTTCGGAAGAGCTGATGGCGCGCGCCGGCAAGGAAAAGCTGGCCGCCGACATCCGCGAGGAAGTCAGCCGTCCGCTGGGCCTGGGCGCAGCGCCGGCCGCGCGCGCAGCCGCGGACGACGCGGGTGCCGACGAGGCAGAGCGTCCACGCCGTCGCGAGAATGCGGTGCGCCGCGTGCTGTTTTCCAGCTTCATCATCCAGTGAACACCCAAGGGATCTGTCATGAGTGATTCATTTCTCTCCCAGGAAGAAGTCGATGCCCTTTTGGAGGGGGTCACCGGAGAGAGCCAGAAGTCGGCGATCGAAGAAGTCGAGGCCGGCACGGTCCGCAACTACGACATCTCCAGTCAGGAGCGCATCGTGCGTGGGCGTATGCCCACCATGGAAATCGTCAACGAACGGTTTGCGCGCAACTTCCGCATCGGCTTGTTCAACTTCATTCGCCGCAGCCCCGAGGTCTCGGTCGGCACGGTGACGGTGCAACGCTACAGCGCTTTTCTGCGCGACCTGGCGGTGCCCACCAATTTCAACATCGTCGCCATCCGTCCCCTGCGCGGCAACGGCCTGGTGGTCTGCGATCCTTCGCTGGTCTTCGGCGTGATCGACACGCTCTACGGCGGCACCGGCCGGCTGCAGACCCGCATCGAAGGGCGCGACTTCTCGCACACCGAGCAACGCGTGATCAATCGCCTGGTGGATGTGATCTGCGAGGAATACCGCAAGGCCTGGCACGGCATTTATCCCCTGGAGCTGGCTTACCAGCGCTCGGAAATGCAGCCCCAGTTCGCCAACATCGCCACGCCCAGCGAAATCGTCGTCTCCACGGCCTTTCAGCTGGAAATCGGCGACATCTCGGGCTCCATCCACATCTGCATGCCGTATGCGACGCTGGAGCCGATTCGCGACGTGCTGTACTCCTCCACCCAGGGCGACTCCATTGAAGTGGACCGGCGCTGGGTCAAGGTGCTGACGCGTGAAATCCAGGCCGCGGAAGTGACGCTGGTGGCTGAATTGGCCCGCGCCGATGCGACCGTGGAGCAGCTGCTGGCCATGAAGGCCGGCGATTTCATCGAGCTCGACCGCGAACCGCGCATCCGCGCTTCGATTGGCGGCGTGCCTATCTTCGAGTGCCAGTACGGCACACACAACGACAAATACGCAATCCGCATCGAGCAATGCCTGAGAGGCACCGATGCGAATTGGATGGGAGAAAAACATGGCAAATGACAACACCCCTGACGTAAACAGCGATGACGCGTTTTCCGGTTGGGCCGAGGCCTTGCAGGAGCAACGGGTCAGCGACAGCCAGACCGTGGACGTGGAGCAGGGCGGACCGCTGGGCGGCGAGTCCACGCGTCCAGGCTTCTCGGGCGGCGATGTGGCCGTCAACGACATCAACATGGTGCTGGACATTCCAGTGCAGCTGTCGGTGGAGCTGGGTCGCACCAAGGTGCCGATCAAGTACATCCTGCAACTGGCCCAGGGCTCGGTGGTCGAACTCGACGCACTGGCCGGCGAGCCCATGGACGTGCTGGTCAACGGCTACCTGATCGCCCAGGGCGAGGTCGTGGTGGTGAACGACAAGTTCGGTATCCGTCTGACCGATGTGGTGACCCCTTCCGAGCGCCTGCGCCGAGTCAGCCGTGGATAGTTCGAACATGACCCAGACCCTGCTGGCGGTACTGGCCTTCGTGGCCTTTGTCGCCTCGCTGCCATGGCTGCTCAAACGCATGCAGCAGCGCCAGGCGATGGCGCGCGGCGGTGATGTGACCACGCGCGTGCTGTCGGCCGTGGCCGTGGGCGCGCACCAGCGGGTCGTCACGGTCGAAGTCGGCGAAGGCGAACACAAGACCCGGCTGGTGCTGGGTGTGACCGCCCAGCAGATCAACTGCCTGCACGTGCTGGGCTCGACCGCGGCAGTGCCGCTGGCAGTGCCCAATGCGCCCGCCGCAGCTGATGTGACCACATTTACCCAGGCCATGGCCGCGGCGCAGACCGCCGGCCAGGGCGTCAGCGCAAACAAGGCTTCCCATGGCGAATAAGCAAACGGCACGCGTGGCCAAGGCCGCACTGCTGGCCGCGAGCCTGCTGCCAGGCTGGGCGCTGGCGCAGTCGGCCGCGGGCGGCAGCCTGCCCCTGCTCGTGGGCTCGGGCGGCGGTTCCAGCTTTTCCGTGCCCATCCAGACGCTGCTGTTCTTTACCGCGCTGTCCTTCCTGCCGGCCATCCTGTTGATGATGACGGGCTTCACCCGCATCGTGATCGTGCTGTCGCTGCTGCGCCAGGCGCTGGGCACGCAGTCGGCACCTCCCAATCAGGTGATCATCGGCCTGTCGCTGTTCCTCACCATGTTCGTGATGGGCCCGACCCTGGACCGCGTATACAAGGAAGCCTACGTTCCCTACACGGCCAACACCATGAGTTTCGAGGATGCAGCGGCCAAGGCCGAAGCGCCCATGCGCGACTTCATGCTCAAGCAGACGCGCCACTCCGACTTCGCACTGTTCGCACGGCTGGCCAAGCTGGACGCGGGCGTGACGGCCGAAACCGCGCCGCTGCGCGTGCTGGTGCCGGCTTTCGTCACCAGTGAGCTCAAGACCGCGTTCCAGATCGGCTTCATGATCTTCATCCCGTTCCTGGTCATCGACATGGTGGTCTCCAGCATCTTGATGTCGCTGGGCATGATGATGCTGTCGCCGGTGCTGGTGGCGCTGCCGTTCAAGATGATGCTGTTCGTGCTGGCCGACGGCTGGAACCTGCTCATAGGCTCGCTGGCCGCGAGCTTTGCGACCTAGGACGCCCCATGACTTCGCAGATGGTATTGACCTTCGGCCGCGACGCATTGATGCTGCTGCTGATGATTTCCCTGCCGGTGCTCGGCGTGGTGATGGCCGTGGGCCTGCTGGTGAGTATTTTCCAGGCCGTGACCCAGGTCCATGAAGCCACGCTGGCCTTTGTGCCCAAGCTGCTGGCGGCCGTGGCCGTGTTTGCCATTGCCGGCCCCTGGATGCTGAGTACGCTGGTGGACTTCATCCGGCGCACCATCGAGTCCATTCCCTCCGCGCTGGGCTGAGGCGCAGCCGCGCCTTTTCCCGTTCTTTCGTATCGGTCCGCCGTGATTTCTTTCAGCGAAGCCCAGCTGATGGCCTGGATCTCGCCCGTGCTGTGGCCGTTCGTGCGCGTGCTGGCGCTGTTCACCACGGCGCCGGTGTTCTCGCAAAAAGCCATTCCCGTGCGCGCCAAGGTCGGCCTGGCCTTTCTGGTGGCCGTGTGCGCCCAGGCCACGCTGGTCGGCCAGCCCGTGGTCAGCATCAACTCTCCGCAGGCGCTGGGCACGCTGGTGCAGCAAATCGTGGTCGGTCTGTCCATTGGTTTTGCGGTGCGCCTGGTGTTTGCCGCGCTGGAAATCGCGGGCGAACTGATAGGCCTGCAAATGGGCCTGAACTTCGCGTCCTTCTTCGATCCGGCCAGCAATGCGCAGATCAGCGCGATCTCGCGTTTCTTCATGCAGATCGGCACCTTGATCTTCGTGGTGATCAACGGCCACTTGCTGCTGCTGATGGCCGTGATCAAGAGCTTCGAGTCCTTTCCGGTCGACGGCCACTTCATGGACGCGCTGGCGCAGATGCGCATCTATGAAATGGGCAGCGCGGTGTTTGCCAGCGCGTTCTGGATTGCCCTGCCGATGATTGCCATGCTGCTGTTCGTCAACCTGGCGCTGGGCATCATCTCGCGCGTCGCGCCGCAGATGAACATCTATGCCGTGGGCTTTCCGGTCACGCTCACCGTGGGCCTGATCGGCATCGTGGCCACGCTGCCCATGCTGGAGCAGCCGCTGATGGCGCTGCTGCAGCGGGCCATGGACATTTTCGGGGTGCAGATCTAGGTACTCCGCGCCGGCCTCTGGGTTCAGGCTCAGTAGAAAAATGACCAGAGGCGGTTCGTCTTTTCCTTCAGGAACTGGGCGATCTCTGGCTGCTGGTGCCGCTTCGCGATCATCCTGGCGGTTTGCCCGTACCTGTTCTGCACACGCAGCTGCTTGGGGCTTGAGGCATCGATGAGTCGCTTGGCGAGCTCGGGTTGCTGGTACTCCAGGGCGCACATCAACGCGGTGTAGCCGTCTATGTCCTGAAGGCTCAGCTGTTCGGGGTTCATCTTGTCGATGAGCTTCTCGGCCAGCGCGGACTGCCGGTTCATCAGCGCGTACATCAGTGCCGTGTTGCCATTCCTTTCCTGCAGGCTGAGCTGATCCGGGCGCATCTTGTCGATGAGCGCCAGGGCGAATTCAGGTTGCTGGTGCTGCTGCGCGTATTCCAGCGCGTGCATCAGTGCGGTGGCGCCATTGCCGTCCTGAAGGCTCAATTGCTCCGGGCTGATGGTGGTGATGAGTGTCCGGATGAGATCGGCTTGCTGGTACAGCAGCGCGAGTTCCAGTGTGGTGTTGTTGTGCGGGTTGCCCATGTCGAGCTGCTCGGGGCTGAGCTTGCCGAAGATGATATTGACGATGTCCATCTGCTTGCTCAGACGCGCCAGCTCCAGCGTTACGGCGGTGACGGCGTCCCTGTCGGCGGAGGATGGCAGCAGCGACAGGGCTTGTTCGAACAGCCCGGCGGCATGCTCCTTGCTGGCCGCGTCCTGCATTTCCTTCAGCAGAGAGGCCGGGAAATTCTCCAGAAAGGTATTTTTCGCAGCCTTGGCCTCAGGCTGGGTGACAGCCGCCAGTGCGAGCTGCTCGAGCAGCGACTGGCCTCTTTCCATGTCCGCCAGAACGAACTGTTCCAGCGTATGGTGTTGGTGGAGGTGCCGGGCCTGGTCCTCGTCTTCGGGCTTGTCCTTGTAGGTTTCACTCACATAGAACAGGTTCTCGCCGAGCTGCTTGAGTTTGAGGCCCGGGCCTTTCTCGCCGAGCACATAGGTCGCCTTGAAATCGACGATGCCGGCCTCGCGCAGATTGCGAGCGACGGCGCGCGCGATGAGCGAGGTCTCGCGCGCCAGCCGGTAGCGCTCGTCTTCACTTGTGGGGCATGGAGGAAAGAAGCTTTCCTCGCCCATGGGTCCAAAGCGGGCCTCCAGGCGCGGACCCAGGTCGTTCTCGAACCGCAGGAACATTTCGCCCAATATCTGCGCATCGAATGCGGTGGTGCACACCTCCGGGTGACTGCTTGCATAGAACTCCTGGACGCACGCGAGGCAATCCTCCGCCATATGCTCAATGACGCGCTCTGCCGTGACGCTATCGAGAATATGCCGGGTGCCGCCCTCGAGCAGGGCTGGCGCGAGCACGGGAAGGAAGGCATCCGTGCGTTGGGGCAGGCTGAAGTAGGGGGCGACCTGATTGAAGAAAGTCGCCACGTAGTGAATTTCGTTGCCTGGATTGGCACAGACCTTGTGCTCACGCATGAACGCCTGGGCTTGATTCTCGATGAGAGTGATCAACTGGCTGACGAAGTTCTGCGCGACGCCGCTGGTGAGGGCTTTCAATTCCCGGGTGGCCACCTCTATGTTCTGGGCCACGCCAGGCGCGCAGACAGCGACGCCATCGGCCAGATTCAGGATGGCCTGCCGGCGCGTATCCGATGGCAGGTTCTGTTTTTGCAGCAGAGTGCAAAACAGATCGAAGTCCCTGTGGACCTGGGTCATGTAATGCTCGCGAATGTCTTCCTTGAAGCCGTCCTCGAGCCCGGCAGTCACGAAAGCCGCGAACTGCTGCAGCAGGATGATCGCTGCCTTGTTCCTGGAGATGTCTGCGTCCATCACCTTGGGCAAACTCGCGATCCCCTGCTGATTCCCGTCGCCATGGTTGTTCGGGTCCAGAACCTGGCACAAGCTGGCGATCCCGTTCTGATAGGCCTCGATGATGCGTTGCTTGGGGGCGTTTTCGGCATCATGCAAAGTGCCTGCATCCGCTACGGCCGGCTCCTGGGTTTCGGCACCCAGCCGGAAATCGTGCCTGAGGGTGATCCGTGGGCCAAGCGTGTGGGTAGTGGGCATGTCCGTAATGAAGTGGTGTTTTCCAGCCGCGGCCAGGAAAATCGCAGATGGATGCTGGAAGCCCAGCGGCATGCCCCAGGCCGCGTTTGCCATTCTGGATTTTTTGCGTTCTGCGCAGCAGAAGACGGGTGGTGAGTGACCGGCTCACAGCAAAGGTTCCATGGGCACCCATGGTTCCATCCACATTTCACCGCCTGCCCTCAGTGGAGAGGGCAAGACGGGCGATCCGCTCACACCAGCTGGTTGCGAATCGCGTACACCGTCAGTTCGGCGTTGTTGCTCAGCTGCAGCTTTTCCAGCACGCGCGCGCGGTAGACGCTCACGGTCTTGGGGCTGAGCATCAATTCTTCGGCAATGTCCGTGAGGCGCTTGCCCGAAGCGATTTTCAGCAGCGTCTGCAGCTCGCGCTCCGACAGGCTCTCGTGCGGCACTTCCAGCACCGGCTGCGACAGGCTGTCGGCCAGCATCTGGGCGACTTCCGCCGTGAGGTATTTGCGCCCCTGCATGACCACGCGCACGGCATCGATCAACACCACCGGATCGCCGGCCTTGTTGGCATAGCCTTGCGCGCCGGCTTTGAGGCAGCGCAGCGCGTACTGGTCCTCCGGGTACATGGAGACGACCAGCACCTTGATGGTCGAATGTGTCTCGCGCACGCTGGCGAGCACTTCCAGCCCGCTGCGCCCCGGCATGTTGAGGTCAAGCAGCAGGACATCGCAGGCGGCGGTGCGCAGCACCTCGCGCAGCTCCGAATAACCAGATGCTTCGGCCGTGACAGTAATGTCTTCGGCTTCCATCAAGGTATCGCGGATGCCTCGGCGCAAGATCGCATGGTCATCGCATATCACCACGTGGATCAATGAGGGTCTCCCAGAATAAACAGCTTGCTATGTTAGTCGGGATGGCAAAGGCACGGAAACGATGATGGAGGTCCCCCGGCCCGGCTGGCTGCTGACATCCAGCCAGCCATCCACGGTGCGTGCCCGTTCATGCAGCCCGCGCAAGCCGAAAGAGCGGGGTTTTTCGCGCTGTTCGGCGGTCATGCCGCAGCCATTGTCGGTCACCTCGAGCGTCAGAAAGCCTTCGCGGTCCGACAGCTCGATCTCCACCCGGCTGGCCTGGGCGTATTTGCCGATATTGGTCAAGGCTTCCTGCGCCGTGCGGTAGGCCACCAGCTGGACCTCCGGCGAAGTCGCCATCTGTTCGCTGCTGGTGCGCAGTTGCACAGGCACGCCCGTGCGGCGTTCGAAATTCTCGGCCAGCCACTGCACGGCGGCCACCAGCCCCTGGTCCAGCACCGGCGGGCGCAGGTTCATCATGATGCGCTGGCTCGCGCCCAGGGCGTGCTGCAGCATCTCCAGCGCAGCCCCCGCATGGGCATGCAGTGCCTGATTGGCCGGCGAATTGCGGGTGATCCAGGCCAGATCGAACTTGACCGAGGTCAACGAACCGCCGATGTCGTCATGGATTTCACGGGCGATAGAGGCCCGTTCTTCTTCAATCGATGACTGCAAGTGCTCGGTCAGCTCGGCCAGGCGTCGCTCGGACAGCGCGAGTTCGGCCATGGCCTGCTCCTTGGCACGGCGCGCTTCATGCACTTCCATGGCCCGTGTCAGCACCAGCGGCAGGCGCGCCATGTCTTCCTTGCGCAGGAAGTCGGTCATCCCCAGCCGCATGACGTCCACCGCCGCGGCTTCGCCAATGGCGCCCGACAGCAAGACAAAAGGAGGGCGTGGGTTCAGTGGCTCGACCAGGGTCCAGGCATCGAGGGCCGTGAACCCCGGCAGGTGGTAATCGGCCAGGATCAGGTCGAAAACCTGGGTGGTCAGTGCCTGCTGCAGATCGTCGAACGTCTCCACGGTCTGGATGCGGCAGGCCAGACCGGCGCGGCGCAGCGTGATGCGTGCAAGACCCTGGTCGGCGGTTGAATCCTCGATATGGAGGATATGCAGGGCTTGATCTGCGCTTTCGATATCCATAGGGACGCTATCATAGGATACATCTTGGAACACACTTGGTAAGTGCTGGTTCATTGGCCACGTGGTTCGCGGTGGGCCGCGCGGGATGCGTCCGGCATGCATTGTGTCGGGCAGTGGGTTCACTCTGGTGTGGCCAGCGTGGTTTGTGGGGCATTTGCGTCCGAGCAGGACGCTGGAAAAACGATGCAGTCAACGCTAACAGGGTCGGGACAGCCTGCGGTCCAGCTGCCAGTCATGGTGGCGGCCGACGTGCAGGACGCGCTGCTCGTGGTGATGCACGACTTGCATCGCCTCCAGGGCCTGCTCAATCATGCGACCGGCAACCTGATTTCCCGTTTCGACGAGGCCCACGCCTTGTTGGACCAGGCGGGTGCGGACGATGGCGGCGTGCTCGCGGCCGCGCGTCAGGTTTTGCGTTCGGCCGTGACCGAGCTGCAATTCCATGACCTGGCGACCCAATTGATCAGCCACACCACACGGGAGCTGCAAACTTGCGCATTTCGCCTGGCGAACGCGACCATGGGAAGCGAAGACGGCGAAGTGGACGCGCCACCGGCAGTCGTTGCTCCCCAGCCTCCCAACCCCGTGACCCAGAGCGAGATGCATGCCGGTTCAGTCGAACTGTTTTGACATCTCTGTGCCCCAAGTCCCCTATTTAAAAGTCAGTTGGAGCCTTACATGCGATCAATTCTTGCTGTAGACGATTCCCCTTCCATGCGAAAAATGGTCTCCTTCACCCTGTCCGGTGCGGGCTATCACGTGGTGGAAGCGGTGGATGGTCTGGATGCACTGGCCAAGGCGCAGTCGCAGCAAATTGACCTGGTGCTGGCCGACCAGAACATGCCCAATCTTGACGGGATCGGCCTGACGCGCCGCTTGCGTGAGCTCCCCCGGTTCAAGAACACACCGATTTTGATTCTCACCACAGAGTCGAGCGACCAGATGAAGCAGGCCGGCCGCGCCGCGGGCGCCACAGGCTGGCTGGTCAAACCCTTTGACCCCAATCGATTGATCGAAGTCATACAAAAGGTGATCCGCTGAGCCTGCTTGGCGCGGATGATCCACGAAATACAGGAAACCAGATGGCGGACACACAGCACGATGCAGGCGGGGCAGGCGCAGATTTTGACCTGACCCAGTTTTATCAGATCTTTTTTGAAGAGGCGGGAGAGAATCTCGACCAGATGGAGCAGATGCTGCTCAGTCTGGACCTGTCAGCGGCCAACGACGAAGAGCTCAACGGCATCTTCCGTTGCGCCCACTCGATCAAGGGCGGCTCGGCCACCTTCGGCTTTGCCGACGTCGCGGAGCTGACCCACAAGATGGAGTCCTTGCTGGACCGCCTGCGCCGCCATGAAATCACGCCCATCCCGGAGATGGTCGATGTACTGCTGGAGTCGGCGGACGCTTCGCGCAGCCTGCTGGCACGCCACCAGGCGGGCGGCAGCGGCGAGGCCATTTCCACCCTGGACCTGGTGCGGCGCATCAGCGAACTGGCCGCAGGGCTGGTGCCTGCGGCCGCGCCTGCGCCGGCAGTGGTGGTGCCCGTCGCACCCCCGGCCATGGCTCCGGCCCGGGTCATCACGCCCGCGCCCGCACCGGCGCCCGTAGCGGTCGATGGCGCGCGTGCGCTGCAGATTCGCATCGGACCGCTGGAGCGCGTGGAGCTGGCGGATTCCATCAAGGAACTGTTCCGGGATATTCCGGGCCTGGGCAGCATCAGCGACCTGCCGTGCGCCGATGCGGGCTGCCGCCTGTTCAGCGTCAGCACAACGTCGACCGACGACGATCTGCTCGACCTGTTCGCCTTCCATGTCTCCAAGGAGCAGGTACAGATCTCCGCGGCCGCTGGCGCTGGCGTCCCTGAGGTCGTGGCTGAAGTGTTCGTCGAACTGGGCGATGCGGCCGTGGTGTACCCCCCGGCCCACGAAGCCTATGGTTTCTTCAGCGGCGCACCCGGCGAGCCCTTGGCCGCCGACATGGCCGACACCGCCGTGCTCGCAGGCCAGTCTGTCTCGGCCAAGCCCGCCGCCCGCGCGGCCAGCCCTGCCCAGATGGAGTCGACCAGCATCCGCGTGGCGGTGAACAAGGTCGACCAGCTGATCAATCTGGTCGGCGAGCTGGTCATCACCCAGGCCATGCTGGCGCAGACCAGCCGTGGGCTGGAAGCGTCGGTCAACCAGCAACTGCTGGCCGGCCTGGCCGATCTGGACCGCAATACCCGGGATCTGCAGGAATCGGTGATGTCGATCCGCATGATTCCCATGTCCACGGTCTTCAGCCGCTTTCCGCGCATGCTGCGCGATCTGGCCGGCAAGCTCGACAAGAAAGTCGAGTTCCAGACCCAGGGCGAAGCCACCGAGCTGGACAAGGGCCTGGTCGAGAAGATCACCGACCCGCTGACCCACCTGGTGCGCAACAGCGTGGACCACGGCATCGAGACGCCGCAGGAGCGCCTGGCTGCGGGCAAGAGCGAGCACGGCACCTTGACGCTGGCGGCTTCGCACCAGGGCAGCTCCATCGTCATCGAAGTGCGCGACGACGGCCGCGGCATGAACCGCGAAAAGATCCTGAGCAAGGCGCGTGAGCGCGGCCTGGACGTGTCGGACCAGATGGCCGACGCCGACGTCTGGCAGCTGATCTTCGCGCCGGGCTTCTCCACCGCCGATGTGGTCACCGATGTCTCGGGCCGCGGCGTGGGCATGGACGTGGTCAAGCGCAATATTGCCGCACTCAACGGTTCGGTGGAAATCGATTCCGTCCAGGGCGTAGGCATGCGCGTGGCGGTGCGCCTGCCGCTGACGCTGGCCATCATGGACGGCATGTCGGTGGGCGTGGGCGATGAGGTCTACATCCTGCCGCTGTCGTCGGTGGTGGAGTCCTTCCAGGTCAAGCCCGACGACGTCAACACCGTGGCCCAGGGCTCGCAACTGGTCAAGGTGCGCGACGAATACATGCCGGTCATCGCGCTGGAACGCATCTTCGAAGTGCCGCGCGCCGAAGGCAGCGCCCCCAACGCCATCATGGTGGTCGTCGAATCCGACGGCAACCGCGTGGCCTTGCTGGTCGACGAATTGCTGGGCCAGCACCAGGTGGTGGTCAAGAACCTGGAATCCAACTACCGCAAGGTGCCCAACGTTTCGGGAGCCACCATCCTGGGCGACGGTACGGTGGCCTTGATTCTGGACACTGGCAGCCTGGTGCGCCGTGTGCGCCATTGAACCCCGACGATAGAACACTGCAGACCCGCCATGGCGTGCAAGCCATGGCGGCTATTCAAAGAGAAAGAGATCAATCATGAGCGTGATGGGCAAGATGGCCGAGGGTACGGCCGCGCGTGAATACCTGACGTTCCGCCTGGACCAGGAGGAATACGGCATCGATATTCTGAAGGTGCAGGAAATCCGCGGCTACGAGCCGCCGACGCGCATTGCGAATGCGCCGCCCTTCATCAAAGGCGTGGTCAATCTGCGTGGGACCATCGTCCCCATCGTGGACATGCGCCTGAAGTTCAACTGTTCCAAGGCCGAATACAACAGCTTCACCGTCGTCATCATCCTGAACATGCACCAGCGCGTGGTCGGCATCGTGGTGGACTCGGTCAGCGACGTGATGGAGTTGCCGCCCGAGGCCATACGCTCGGCGCCGGACATCGACAGCGCGATCGACAGCGGCAGCATCACCGGCCTGGGCTCGGTGGGCGAACGCATGCTGATCCTGTTGGACATCGAAAAGCTCACCAGCATGCGGGCATCAGCCTGCACGACGGCAAGCACGCCATGGTCTACAGCCGCCTGTCGCGGCGTCTGCGCGAGACGGGGCACGGCAGCTTTCATGACTACCTTTCCTGGCTGGAAAAGACCGACGGCCCGGAATGGCAGGAATTCGTGAATGCGCTCACGACCAACCTCACGGCCTTCTTTCGCGAGCAGCACCATTTCGACATCCTGGCCAGTCACCTGCGCAGCAAACCCGCGGGCACGTCCTGGCGTGTCTGGTGCAATGCCGCGTCGACTGGCGAAGAACCGTATTCCATCGTCATGACTGCGCTGGAAGCGCTGGGAGCCAACCCCTCCTTCAAGCTGATGGCCAGCGACATCGATTCGCGCGTGCTGGCCACGGCCGCGGCCGGCATCTATCGGCTGGAGAACCTCAAGGGCTTGTCGGCCGAGCGCCAGCAGCGCTTTTTCCTCAAGGGCAAGGCGTCGAACGCCGGCATGGCCCGCGCCAAGCCCGAGCTGCAGCGCCTGATCGAGTTCCTCAGCGTCAATCTGATCCGCGACGATTGGCCGTTTCGCGAGCCCTTCGACGTGGTGTTCTGCCGCAACGTGATGATTTATTTCGACGCGCCTACGCAGCGCCGTGTGCTCGAGCGCATCCACCGCGTGATGAAGCCCGGCGGCATGCTGTTTGTCGGCCACGCCGAGAACTTCAGCGAGTCGCGCGATCTGTTCACCCTGCGCGGAAAAACCGTCTATGAACGGCGCTGATCAGCCTGGACAGGAGCGGCGGCGCGCACCGCGCATCGCCCCGCTGCGCAGCGACCTGTTTCCTTCGGCCAACGCGCCGGCACCGCTGTCGTCGCTGGAGGCTTTGCGCGCCCGCGCGCGCCGCCCTGGCGAGGCGAGCTTCTTTTATTTCGACAGCCACTTCCAGTACAACGCGGTCAAGGTGCTGCCCGGCGAGTACTTCGTCTCCAACGAAAACATGACCATCGTCACCGTGCTGGGCTCGTGCATCGCGGCCTGCCTGTGGGACAGCAGCATGCGCGTGGGCGGCATGAACCACTTCATGTTGCCCGACGGTGAGTCCAGCGATTCTTCGGGGCGCTATGGCTCGTACGCCATGGAGTTGCTAATCAACGAAATGCTCAAGCTCGGTGCACGGCGCGAAACCATGCAGGCCAAGATTTTTGGCGGCGGCCAGGTCATGCACAATTTCACGACAATGAACGTAGGCGAACGCAACACAGCGTTCGTGCGGCAGTATTTGCAAACGGAGCGCATTTCCCTCGTATCCGAGGATGTGCTCGATATCTATCCCCGCAAGGTGGTGTATTTCCCCGCGACAGGCAAGGCCCTTGTCAAGCGACTGGCCCATGCGCACCCGGATTCCCTGGTGGCGCAGGAAGCGGTTCGCGGCAATGCAGCCATCCTGGCGCGGGCGACGGCAGGCGGCTCAGTCGACCTGTTTTGAGAGAGGCCAGAGCGAATGAACAGTAAAACCCGGGTGATTGTGGTCGACGACTCTGCGCTGGTGCGCAGCCTTTTGTCCGAGATCATCAATCGACAAACTGACATGGAGTGCATAGGCACGGCCAATGATCCCTTGATCGCGCGCGAAATGATTCGCGAGATGAATCCCGATGTGATCACGCTGGACGTGGAAATGCCGCGCATGGATCGAATCGATTTTCTAGTGCGCCTGATGCCACTGCGCCCCAAGCAGGTGCTGATGATCACCACGCTGACCGAGCGAGGCGCCGAAGTGACCATGAAGGCTATCGAGCTGGGCGCGGTCGCCTATGTCGCCA
>JAMNYN010000213.1 GCA_023622805.1 Pseudomonadota bacterium
GGGTCGGTGGCCTTGTGTTCCTTGACGCGCCGCTTGAGGTCGTCGAGCAAATGCTGGGTGGCCTTGACGCCGGTATCGGCCATGAGCAGCGCATCTTCGAGCTCTTCGTACAAGGCCTCGTCGATCTTGGTGCCCGTGAACACCGTGGCAATGTTGGAGCTGGTCTTGCGCAGTCCGGCCTTGAGCCGGCCCAGCCAGCTGGCGCGCTCGGCGGATGGGGCGTCTTCAATGCTGGGTGCCGCAGCGGGCACGGGAGCCGGCATGTGGGCCAGGGCGGGGGGCTGCGCCGGTGCATCCGGCGTCGCCGGCTTGGCACCGAACATCTGGCGCAGGCGGCCCATGGCACCAGGCGCCTGCGGGGCGTCGGGTGCGGCGGGCGCTGCTTCCTGGGAAACAGGCGCCGAAATGATCGCGGGTGCGGGCGTCTTCACCGGCTCTGGGGCAGGTGGTACGGCGGAGGGTGGTGGGGATTTTTTGAAAAAACTGAACATTGGCAGGTTCTTAGAATATAACCATTCTATGAAACGTGCTCTTACCCTCCTGGGCCTCGTGGCCTGTCTGAGCGCCGGGGCTGAAAATTCGGTCCCTGCCGCCTCCACTTCCTCCGCTGTTTCCAGTGCGCCGATCAGCGTCCCGGTGGCTTCCGGGGTTCAGCAATTTACTTTGGCCAACGGCATGCAGCTGATCATCCAGCCTGACCGGCGCGCGCCTACGGCCGTGCACATGCTCTGGGTGCGCGTGGGCTCCATGGACGAGGTCAGCGGCACCACGGGCGTGGCCCATGTGCTGGAACACATGATGTTCAAGGGCTCCAAAAGCTTGGCAGCCGGTGAATTCTCGCGCCGCGTGGCGGCTCTGGGCGGGCGCGACAATGCGTTCACCAGCCGCGATTACACCGGCTATTACCAGCAGATTCCGTCCAAGCGCCTGGAAGATGTGATGCGGCTGGAGTCCGACCGCTTCGCCAACAACAGCTGGCCTGACGAAGAATTCCGCAAGGAACTGGAAGTGGTCAAGGAAGAGCGGCGCATGCGCACCGACGACCAGCCGCGCGCGGCCCTGTTCGAGCAGCTGTACGCCGCGGCCTATATCGCGTCGCCTTATCGCCAGCCCGTCGTCGGCTGGATGAGCGATCTCGACTCCATGGAGCCCGACGACGCGCGCAGCTTCTACCGCAAGTGGTATGTGCCGGCTAACGCGGCCGTGGTCGTGGCCGGCGATGTGGACGTGGCCCAGGTCCGCACCTGGGCCGAAAAATACTATGGCCGTATTCCCGTCAAGGCCACGCCAACCCGCAAGCCGCAGACCGAGCCGCTGCAAAAAGGCCTGCGCCGGATTGCCGTGAAATTGCCGGCCGAGCAGGCCTATGTGGCGCTGGGCTTCAAGGTGCCCGGCATCTCGCAGCTGGAAACGCTGGGAGCGCAGGACAAGGATGGGCTGGCTTTGCTGGTGCTGTCGGCCGTGCTCAGCGGCTACGACGGCGCGCGCCTGGAACGGGCCCTGGAGCAAGGCCCGCAGCGCGTGGCCGATGCGGCCGGCAGCTCGGCCTCGGTGCTGGGTCGCGGCCCGAGCATGTTCATGCTGACCGGCGTGCCGGCGGCGGGCAAGACCACCGCCGAGGTGGAAGCCGCCTTGCGCGAGCAGGTGCAGCGTGTGGCACGTGACGGGGTGGACGCCGCGGAACTCGAGCGTGTGAAAACGCAGTGGATTGCCGGCAACATCTATGAGCGCGATTCGGTCTTCAGCCAGGCCCAGGGACTGGGCAGCTACTGGACCATGAAAATGCCGGTGAATGCCGAGGAATTGTTGCTGCAGCACCTGAAACAGGTCACTTCGGCACAGGTCCAGGATGTGGCCGCGCGCTATTTTGGCGATGACCAACTGACCATTGCCACGCTGGTGCCGCAGCCGCTGGACCCGAACCAGCCTCGGCGTCCCGCCCCGGCCGCCGGTGGGCTTTTGCATTGAATATGCTATTGATTGATTACTGATGAAAAAATTTCCAACCAAAGCCGCCAGCCTGGCGCTGGCGCTCGGCGGCGGCCTGTTGGCTGCCCAGCCGGCCTGGGCCTTGCTGCCCATCCAGCATTGGACCCAGCCCAGCGGCGCGCAGGTCTGGCTGGTCGACAGTCCGACGATTCCCATGGTGGACGTGCAGGTGGCGTTCGATGCTGGCAACCGCCGCGACCCGGCGCCGCAAGCGGGCCTGGCCACGGCCGTGGCGCTGATGGCTTCCAAGGGCGTGTCGGCCAGCGGTGGCGCACCGGCCCAGGATGAAAACGCGCTGGGCGAAGCCTGGGCCGATCTGGGTGCGAGCTTCGGCGCGGGCGCCGATGACGATACTTTCAGCTACGCGCTGCGTTCGCTCACCGATCCCGCACTGCTGGAGCGGGCCACGCGCCTGGCCGCGCGCCAGATCGCGGACCCCAGTCTGCCGCAGGATATCTGGCAGCGCGAACGCGCGCGCTGGAGCGCGGCCATCAAGGAAGCGGACACCCGCCCGGGAACCGTCGCCGCCAAGGCTTTCGCCAAGGCCGTCTACGGCAACCACCCCTACGGCCAGCAGACCACCGAAGCCACTTTGGCGCGCATTGATGTGAGCGCCATGCAGGCCTTTCACCAGCGCCTGATCAACGCTTGCAGTGCCCGCGTGAGCATCGTGGGGGCGCTCAGCCGCACCCAGGCCGACCAACTGGTCAGCCAGCTGCTCGCACCGCTGCAGGCCAGCGATGCAGCCCGCCTGGCGCCAGGCGCCTGCCCGCAGGCCCCGGCCGTGCCCGAAGTGGCGCCGTTGACGGCAGCCCAGGTGATCGATATTCCGTTCGCTTCGGCCCAGGCCCATGTGCTGATCGGCCAGCCGGGCATTACCCGGCGCGACCCGGACTTTCTGGCGGTGATGGTGGGCAACCACATCCTGGGCGGCGGAGGTTTCACTTCGCGCCTGATGGAGCAGGTGCGTGAAAAGCGCGGCCTGAGCTACAGCGTCTACAGCTCGTTCTCGCCCGGCCTCAACGCCGGCGCCTTTGTGGTCGGTCTGCAGACCCGCCCCGACCAGGCCGCTGAAGCGGTCAAGGTGTCGGACCAGGTCGTGGCCGACTTCGTCGCCAACGGCCCCACGGCGGCCGAGCTGCGTGCGGCCAAGGACAACCTGGTGGGCGGCTTCGCGCTGCGCATCGACAGCAACCGCAAGCTGCTGTCGAACGTGGCCAATATCGCCTGGAACGGCTTGCCGCTCGATTATCTGGATCAATGGACGCAGCGCGTGGAGGCCTTGACGGCCAGCCAAGTGCGCGAAGCCATGGCCCGCATGGTCCATCCTGGACGCATGGTGACCGTGGTCGTTGGAGGGAGCAAGCCATGAGCCGCTCACGCATTCACATCGATGTCCAGTCCATGGCCGTGGCCGACGCCATCGCCGCACTGGAAAAAAAGACCCGCGTACGCACCCGGCCCGAGCCTGAGCCCGAGGTGGTGGTGGCCGCCAAACCCGCCAAGAAGGGGGTTGTCGGCAAGTCGGACAAGCCTGCTGGC
>JAMNYN010000662.1 GCA_023622805.1 Pseudomonadota bacterium
TGTAGGCTTCACGGCAGCGCTGGCTGTAGACAATGGCCGCACGGTCGGGACGCTTGCCGGCCACGTCGCCGGGCGTGTAGGCATCGTCAGAACGGATCTTACGGTCCGCCGTGTAGCGGTTGATCATCGAGTCCATGTTGCCCGAGGTCACGCCCCAGAACAGGTTGGGCTTGCCCAGCGCCTTGAACGAATCGGCGCTTTGCCAGTCGGGCTGGGCAATAATGCCTACGCGAAAGCCTTGGCCTTCGAGCACGCGGCCAATCACCGCCATGCCGAAGCTGGGGTGATCGACATAGGCGTCGCCCGTGACAAGCACGACGTCGCAGCTGTCCCAGCCCAACTGCTCCATTTCCTGGCGCGTGGTAGGCAAGAACTTGGCCGGACCGAAGCGTTTGGCCCAGTACGGGCGGTAGCTGGTCAGCGGCTTGGCAGCGCGTGCGAAAAAGGAAACGTCGACTGGGGCGTTCATGGCGATGGGCGATCGTGGGGACTGGAACCTGCCAGTGTACTTTTACACAGGTGTCTTTGCTGGAGCAGGGTCTTGCACGCCAGACACGACGGTGTGCTTTTCTGCACTCGGGCAACTCAAGGCAAAAAAACGGCCGCCTCAGTGACGGGGCAGCCGTAATGGAGACATTCGCAATCGATCAGGAGACATGGCGCTGAGCACTCAGTGAGCGCTCAAGCGCTTCACCACTCACCCACATCGCGGATACGCTGATCAAGGTCCTGGGCCGGGGCCTGAACCTCCTGCGCACTGTCCGCGGCAACCATCTGCGGCGGCCTCTCCAGCCGCTCCGGCAAAGGGGGCGGGCTGAAATGGTTGCGGCCGAAGGTGTGTGCAGCCAGGTCGCGGGTCTGGGGCGTAGTGCTTGACATAGGCATTGCCTCCTTGTGCCTTGAGACTAAGATGCCACCTCTTTCGAGCATGTAGGACAAGTGCTAAGCCTGACGTCACCCGTCGCCTGCACCGCTTGCGTTAAGCTCGGCAGCCCCATGCCCCAGACCCTCGCCGCCCCCGCCCACAGCGAACTCATCATCAAGAAAAGCCGCTTCATCGGCTGCGTGCAGCCCATGACCGACCGAGCCAGTGCCCAGCAGGTCGTGGACGGGCTGCGGCGCGAGCACCCGGGCGCGGCCCATGTCTGCTGGGCCCTGCTCGCGGGCGGCCAGTCGGCGGCCGTGGACGACGGCGAGCCCAGCGGCACCGCGGGCCGGCCCATGCTCGATGTACTGCGCCACCAGGAGCTAGAAGGCGTGCTGGCCACCGTGGTGCGCTATTTCGGCGGGGTCAAGCTGGGCGCGGGCGGCCTGGTGCGCGCCTACACCGACTGCGTCGCCCAGGCCTTGCTGACCGCGCCCAAGGTCCTGCTGCAGCGCATGACCTGCCTGCGCTGCAGCGTGCCTTACTCCCTCGAAGGCCTGTTGCGCCGCGAAATCGCCGGCGTCCAGGCCGAATTGCTGGACGTGGCGCACGGCAGCCTGGTAACGCTGCGGTGGCGCATGCCCGAAGACGCCAGCCCGGCCTTTGTCCAGCGCCTCAACGATATCGGCCAGGGCCGGGTGGGCTGGCTGGACCCTGAGTAGAGCGCCTGGCGGCGCCTGGTCTGGCCCCAGTACTTCATCCCAGCCTACAGGCCGATTCGCCCATGGCGCGCACAGTGGTGGCATGCACCAGCCCCATGACTACGATTACGACGTTCTGATCATCGGCGCCGGCTCCGCGGGGCTGGCCGCCTTGCGCGCCGTGCGCCGCCGCACGCAACGCTTTGCCCTGATCGACCAGGGCCCCTGGGGCACAACCTGCGCACGCGTGGGCTGCATGCCGTCCAAGCTGCTGCTCGAAGCGGCCCACGCTTTTCACCGGCGCCACCAGTTCGAAGCCTTCGGCCTGCGCGGCGCGGCGCAGTTGCACGCCGACATTCCCGCCGTGCTGCAACGGGTGCGCGACGAACGCGACCGCTTTGTCCAGGGCGTGCTGGCATCCACCGCCGACCTGGGGCCGCGCGCCATCACCGGCCGGGCGCGAATTCTGGATCCACACACGGTGGAGATCGACGGACAGCGCACCTTGAGCGCGCGCAGCCTCGTCATTGCCACGGGCTCGAGCCCGCACATCCCGCAAGAATGGCAGGCGCTGGGCCCGCGCCTGCTGACCACCGACAGTCTGTTCGAGCAAACCGACCTGCCGCGCCGCATCGCCGTGCTCGGACTGGGTCCGCTGGGCGTGGAAATGGCCCAAGCCCTGGCCCATCTGGGCCTGGACGTCACGGCCTTCAGCAGCAGCCAGCATCTGGCGGGCATCCACGACCCGCAGGTGCGTGCGGCGCTGCAGCAAAGCCTATCTGGCGCCATGCGCCTGCAATTGGGGCAGGAGCCCAGGCTGCAGGCCGCGGACGCGGGCGCGGGCGCGATCACCGTTGCCGCCGGCGAGGTTTCTGTGCAGGTCGACGCCGTGCTTGCCGCCACCGGCCGGCGCCCGCGCATCGCAGGCCTGGGCCTGGAGAACCTGGGACTGGCACTCAACGAGCGCGGCCTGCCCGAAGTCGACCCGCATACGTTGCAATTGGGCCAGTTGCCGGTGTTCTGGGCCGGCGACATGAACGCCGACCGCGCCCTGCTGCACGAAGCCGCCGACGAGGGCGAGATCGCGGGCAACAATGCCATGGCCGAGCACCCGCATGCCTTTGCCCGGCGCACGCCCCTGGCGATCACGTTCACCGAACCTTCCGTGGCCTCGGTGGGCCTGGCCTACGACGACCACTGGAGCGACGAAGTCGCAATTGGCGGCGTGGATTTCGCCCACCAGGGCCGGGCCCGCGCCGGCCTGCGCAACCAGGGCGTGCTGCGCCTGTATGCCAAGGCCGAAGGCGGCGAACTGCTCGGCGCCCAGCTGTGCGCGCCCGCGGGCGAACACCTGGCCCACCTCATCGCCTGGGCCATTGCCCGGCGCGCCACCGTGGCCGAGCTGCTCGACATGCCTTTTTATCACCCGACGATAGAGGAAGGGCTGCGCACCGCCTTGCGCGATGTCCAGGCCCATATCCACCCGCAGCGCCATCCGGCGCCGCCGCCCGTGCCCGCCTATTGCGAGCAAAGCAGCCTCGACTGCCTGGATTGAACGCACCATCCGAAAGCCCGAAAAGCGCGGCTGCACAGCGCTTCTTCCGCCCATGGCCAGACCCTCCGCTTGGCTACAGTTCATTGGTCGTCAACTCTGACATCTGATTCGCAAGGAACCTGCCGCCATGGACATCGCCTACCAAAGTGCTCTCACCAACGCCTCCCGTGCCTGGTCACAGCAACGCGTGGTCGATGCCCAGAGCCTGGCCGTGCTGCGCCGCGGCGAAGCGCCCCAAGCCAAGACCATGGGGCCTTCGCCCGCACAGCAAGCCTTGCTGCAGCCCGAGCTGGCGCGCTTCGGCGTATTGGGCACCCGGCTCAACCTCTTCGCCTGAAGGCTTCACGCGGCTTTCCCTATGGCCCTCTGAGCCTGTCCACAAGCATCCATGCAGGATGCG
>JAMNYN010000230.1 GCA_023622805.1 Pseudomonadota bacterium
GCGGACCACTTCGTGCCACCTGCCAGGGCCAGCACATGGCCAGCGGCGTAGGAACCCGCCGTGCTCGCCAGCGTGGCCACTTCAATCTCATAGTCCAAGGCCAGGATGTCATTGGCGGTGACCATGGCGATGCGGCTGATGTCCAGGTAGTTGCCCACGTTGAGCTTGCGGCTCTCGTCGGCCTCGCGCAGGAATTCGCGCGGGATCGGCACTTCCACCGCGTACTGCTCGACCGAGTAGGTCTTGCCTTCGTACTTGATATGCACGCGCTTCGTCGGCGCACCAGGCGCGCGGCGCAGGTTGTAGCGGCGCAGACGCTCATCGCCCAGCTGGGCCAGGTTGGCGCTGGACAGCACCTGCGGCAGGCGCGGGAAGAGCTTTTCGGCGACGTAGGTGCCCTGACCCATGCCGAGCAGCAGATTGGTCAGGATCGGGTTCTGTTTCAGCCGAATCTCGGCAAGGGTCATGGCCATGGTGGTCAGTTCCTGGTTGGTTTGGGTAGTGGGCGGCGGTCAGCTGGTGAACGACGCGGTGACAGCAGTCAGCGCTTCGGCGTAATTCACCTTGTGCTGGCGCATGTAGGCCTGGGCGGCCTGGTCGACTTCTGCGTCGCTCTTGCCCTTTGCGGCGCCAGGTTGAGCCTGGCCGCCAGCGTTGCCTGGTGCGAATTCGCCAAAGCTGACCGCAGGCTTTGCGCTGGTGATCAGGTCTTGCAGCCACTGCGCCGGGCTGACCTTGCGGGTGGCGTCGCCTTCGGCAAACTCGACCAGCTGCGCATCTGCCAGCGCGTCGAGCGTCGCAACGGCCATGTCCTTGTCTTTGGGCAGCAGGCGGCCGGCGGTGACCTGGGCTTCGGCGAAGCTCACGAAGCCCGCCTTGCGGTCGGCGCAGGCCTTCTCGGCAAACGAGGCCGCTTGTTGCTGGGCCGTGGTGGCCGCTTGCTTGTGCGCGGCCGCTTCGGTCTCGGCCTTGGTACGGGCGGCGGTCTCGGCCGCCAGCTTGGCGTTGGCCGCGTCCAGCTGGTCTTGCAGTTCTTTGCTCATGTCGTCGGGCTCCTGGGGGGTGGTGACGGTTTCGGAAAAGTTGACGGCGCCGGTCGCGTCGCCTTCGGAAAACTGGATGTCTTTCAGGCCCGCCACGGCAGGTGGCTGCGCGCCAAGAAAGGCGACGTGGCGCAAGTACCACTTGCCTGGCGTCGGGTTGTTGGGGGCTTGGGGTGGGTAGAAGCTGGCGCTGCGCTTTTTGAAGCGGCCGGCCTGGACCATTTCGGCGAACTGCGGTTCGACCTGGTGCGGCGTGATCGCCAGAGCGCCAGCTGCTGTGCGCGCCACGGCCTTGACCCAGCCATAGGCCGGGAGGTTGTCTTGGGGATGGCCGACAGTCAGCGGTGCTTCGCGCAGCGCGGGGTCGTAGCTGGCAGCCATGCCGTCCAGGTCGGCTTCAGAAAAGTGGTGCGCGACACCGGCGTCGTCCAGATGACGGCCAGCGCGGAAGATCTCGATGCCGTCCGGGAGCGCGGCGGGCGGCGTGTGGGTAGCGGGATTGGTGGAAGGCATGGACGCTACTGTCGCGGCCAACCGTCCGTCGTATCAAATGGCGCGCGTGACAAATTCGCGCCAAGAAAAAGCCCCGCGTGCGTGATGCAGGCGGGGCTGATGTCGATGATGAGGTAACGCGATCAGTCTAAGGGCAATGACCCCTGTCGCAGAGACCACTGTTGGCGTCGCCAGTCTGATTCAATACGGCGCACGCGTGACTCGGTGAGGCCGGTTTCACTGGCGACATCGCGATAAGCCATGCGCTGGCCGAGCAGCTCAATGACTCGGCGGGCCTTGGAGCTGGACGCCAGCAGCGCGCCCACGGGGATATAGGGCTGCGTCCCGCCATGGTCGGCCGCGATTCCGAGCGCAAGCGCCATCGCCAGACGCGCAAGCGCCTCTGCCGGCACGGCGTTAGATCCCGGCGCGGAAACGAGTGTGATGTAGTGGCTTGTGGCGAGTTCGCGCCACAGCTCGGGCCAGTCGCGCGGTATGAGCGTCTCCAGCGGCACAAGCTGCTCATAACGCAGCTCGGTGGAGTCCATGCGGTCAAAGAGTTCAATGTGCATTGCTCTGCCCCCTTTCCTTCCAAGCCTTCAGCGCCTCGATCAGCGTGTCGAGCTGCGCGCTGTTGGCAAACTGCAGTGCGCTCACGTGCACCGTGCGCTCCACCCATGCATTGAGCGCCTTGGTGCCGGTGTTATGCACCACGCCGTCGCGCGCCAGCTGGTGCCACAGCGCCCACACTTTTCGCTCTTTTGGGCTCGCTGCGGCTTTGACCTGGTCGAACTTTGCTGGCGTGAAAGGACGCCGCTGCGTGGGCTGCACCACACCCATGCGTTCGGCCAGATTTTGCAGGTGGTCGCGCACCTGCTGGCGCTCGGCGTCGGTCATGTCCTTGCTGCTGCTCTTTTGGGTCAGCTGCTGCAGCAGCGCGCGGTAGTCGTCGTCAGTCAGGCGCAGTTTGGACTTGAGCACGTGGATAGCGGCGAGATGAGGGGTTGCCATGATTTCGTCCTTTCAGGTCCACTGCGTCAGAGGCAGGCGCTCGGCAGGCAGCTCCAGGGTCTGTGCCAACAAGCTGCCATCCGTCGCACGTGCCACGGCCAGTAGTTGGCCGGTGCGCGCAGCCAGGCCGGGCGCGGCATAGTCCAGCCCCGCATGGCGGATCACGCCGCCCGTCCGTACCCGGCGCAAGAACCATGACGACTGCACAATGCCGCGCTGCCCCTGGTAGCGCCCCCAGGCCTGCAACAGCTTGCGAGAATCTTCCGGCCAATAGCCTTGGCGCAGCCGGTGCACCGTGCCACGGGCCAGGCCCAATGCTTGGGCAGCATCGCCCACAGACTGCTCGCGGACGAAGTGCTGCAATTCGGGCGGCGCAGACAGGGGGCCGTACAAGCGACTTTTTGCGCTGACATGGGGCGTCGTAGCCCCGACCCCGTTTTGGGCGCAGCCGGCCCCGTCCAAATCGTTCCCAGGGGCAAACGCAATCATCACTGAGCCCCCGATCCCATGTGCCCCTCGCCGCCCAGCGTCTCAATCAGGTCGGGTGGCAGATTGGACAGCTCGCCCGTGGCGATGACCGGCGCGCTATCAAGGAAGATGACCTCCTTCAGCGGATAGCGGATTGTGTGGACCATGTATTGGCCGTTCGCCTGCAGGCGCTGATAGGTCAGGATGCCACCGGCCTTCAACTTCTTGAACAGCAGCACTTCGCAGCCCACCCAGGCGAATGCCTGGAATGGCTCGCAACCGATCACTTTACCCTTGGCGTCCAGATCCCAGCGCAGGAAGTCCTGGCCGTGGTCTTCAAACACCAGCTGGGCCGCGATCTTTCCGAAGTAGCGCAGGCGGCGCTGCACTGCGGCGGCGATAAGGGCAATGTCACGCTGGCCACGTTTGACGGGCGGCTCAAGCTGGTGCGTCAGATGCAGGACCACATCGTCTTTGGCGAGCAGCTGCAGGCCGCCAAGGTTC
>JAMNYN010000629.1 GCA_023622805.1 Pseudomonadota bacterium
CGTAGCCGAGATCGCCGCCGCCGTGGCCGCCGCCAAGGCCGCCCCCCATCCGCCGGCCCACGAGGCCTATGAAGACATCGCCACCACCGGCCAAGGAGTCTGGGCATGAGCAGCGCCGTTTTGTCACATCCCCGCGCACCGCAGGAAACCGCCACCCTGACCCTGAGCTACGCCCAGGCCGCGGCCCTGGCCCTGTCCGAAGCCATGGAGGCCGACCGCAACGTCATCGCCATGGGCGAAGACCTGGGACGCGGCGGCGTGTTCGGCCAGTACCGCAGCGCCGACGGCCGGGCGCTGGTCGAGCGCTTCGGCCCCGACCGCATCATCGACACGCCGATTTCCGAGTCCACCATCATGGGCGCCGGCGTGGGCATGGCCCTGGCCGGCCTGCGCCCCGTGGTGGAACTGCGCGTAGCCGACTTCGCGCTGTGCGCCATCGACGAGCTGGTCAACCAGGCGGCCAAGAACCGCTTCATGTTCGGCGGCCAGGGGCGCGTGCCGCTGGTGGCGCGCCTGCCCATTGGCATCTGGACGGCTTCGGCGGCCCAGCACTCGCAATCCTTCGAAGCCTGGTTTGCCCATATTCCGGGCCTGATCGTCGTGGCGCCGGCCACGCCGGCCGACAACTACGGCCTGCTGCACGCCGCGCTGGCTTCAGGCGACCCCGTGGTCTTCATGGAACACAAGGAGCTGTGGTCCCTGCAAGGCCCGGTCACGCCCGGCCCGCAGCAGCATGTGCCCCTGGGCAAGGCCCGCTGCGTCCGAGCCGGCAGCGACATCACGCTGGTCTCCTGGTCCAAGCAGGTGCACGCCGTGACGCAGGCCGCCGAATCCCTGGCCACCCTGGGCGTGAGCGCCGAAGTCATAGATCTGCGCACCATCTGGCCCTGGGACCAGCAAGCCGTGCTGGCCTCGGCCGAGCGCACCGGACGCATGCTGGTGGTGCATGAAGCCATACAGGCCGCGGGCTTTGGCGGTGAGATCGCGGCTACCGTGGCCGAGCACACCTCGGCCCGCGTGGCCCGGCTGGGCGCTCCGCGCATTCCCGTGGGCTATGCCCAGTCGCTGGAAAACGAGTCGCGCATCGGTGCCGACAAGGTCGTGACGGCGGCCCTGGCGCTGCTCAAGCGCTGAAATGAAGCACCCCCCTGAGCGGCTTTGCCGGATGGCCGGCCCCCGCTTCCCCCTCTCATCCTTCGGTGGAGGGGGGCGCCCGGCCAGGGACGACACCATCGCTGCGGGGCGGCCCTTGCTCGGTGTCCCTGACTTGGGGCACGCCAGTGGCATGGGTGGTGGACGGAGCGAGCGCTCAAAAAATGCCCATTGAGCGGGTGGCCAGCAGACGGGGTCGCGGCTTTGCCCGACAATGGACGGCTGTTTTAGCCTGCGACCCTGACCATGTCCGTCCAACTGATTTACGCACGCGCCGCCAACGGCGTCATCGGCCACCACAACGCCATGCCCTGGCACCTGCCCGAGGACCTGGCCCATTTCAAGCAGCTCACGGGCGGCAATGCCGTCGTCATGGGCCGCAAGACCTGGGACTCGCTGCCCGAGCGCTTTCGCCCCCTGCCCGGGCGCAGCAACATCGTGGTCACGCGCCAGGCCGACTGGCAGGCGCCAGGCGCGCTGCGCGCCAGCAGCCTGGAAGACGCCCTGGCCCTGGCGGCGCAGCACAGCACCGATGTCTGGGTGATAGGCGGCGCGCAAATCTACGCCCAGGCCCTGCCCCTGGCCGATGCCGTGGAAGTCACCGAGATCGCCCAGGACTTCGAGGGCGATGCCTACGCGCCCACACTGGGCAACGAGTGGCTGCAAGCTTCGCGCAGCGAAGCCGTGAGCCGCACCGGCCTGCCCTATGCGTTTGTGCGCTACGTGCGCGCACCCGCTGTCGCCACCGTGACAAGCTAGCGTTCTGCAACCGCCACGCGTGCCTGTCGCGCGGCCGGTTCCTCGAAATAATGGGTTTTGGCGCCCAGGCGCCGGCACCGCCCGCAAGCGGTGCACGCTTCGCCCGCCTTTTTGCCCGACCGTAAAGCCACTGCATGAGTCTGATCCAACCGCTGCCGCCCGGCCCCCTGGACATCGTCGGAGATATCCATGGTGAATACCACGCCCTCGTGGCTTTGCTCGCGCAGCTGGGCTACGACCCGCAGGGCAATCACCCGCAACAGCGCCGCCTGGTGTTCGTCGGCGACTTCTGCGACCGTGGCCCCGACAGCCCGGCCGTGCTGGCCTTGGCGCGCGAGTTGGTCGGCAGCGGCCGCGCCCAGGCCGTGGCCGGCAACCACGAAATCAACCTGATGCGCGAAGACCCCAAGGACGGCTCGGGCTGGTTTTTCGACAGCCGCAGCGCCTCCGATGCCGCCAAGTACGCCCCTTTTGCGCGGCCCGAAGATGCGGCCCAGCGCCACGCCATCGCCGACTTCACCGCCAGCCTGCCCGTGGCCCTGGAACGCGCCGACCTGCGCGTCATCCACGCCGCCTGGGTCGAACCACAGATCACGGCGGCACGTGCCATGCCGGCCGGCAGCCTGCGCGCGCAGTACGACCATTGGGAAGCCGTGGCCGAAGCCCAAGCCCAGGCCAACCAGCTGCGCGAGCGCCGGCTGGCCGAAGCCCAGGCCTGGGCCCACAGCCTCGAAGACGCACGCTTTCGCCCGCCCTTCCTGCCCGCGCATTCCGAAAGCGAGCTCAACAAAGGCCTGGTCAACCCGCTCAAGGTGCTGACCGCCGGCCTGGAGCGGCGCTGCACCGAACCGTTCTTCGCGGGCGGCAAATGGCGCTTCGTGGAGCGCGTGGCCTGGTGGAACGAGTACACCGAAGCGCCAGCCGTGGTCGTCGGCCACTACTGGCGCCGCCTGCACCCGCCCAGCGTGCCGGTGCATGGCAAGCAGGAGGAAAACCTGTTCGGTCACACCCTGCCCCTGGCCTGGCACGGCCAGCGCAAGAACGTGTTCTGCGTCGACTACTCGGTGGGCGGGCGCTGGGTGGCCCGGCGCGCGGGCGAAGCCCTGGACAGCCGCTTCAACCTCGCGGCCCTGCGCTGGCCCGAGCGCACCTTGATGTTCGAGGACGGCCAGGAAATGGCGACGCTGGATTTCGGCATCTAGAGGGTCTGGGTTATACCTGCAGACCGTGCCCAAGCTTGTGCATAACTGCAGGCACAACTGCCGAAAACGGCGCCAGTACTGGGTTTGCGGCGTGTGCTCAAAAATGCAGCAGCAGCCGCCCCTCCCCCGGGCTCAGCGGCCCGACGCCAGACGCGCCTGCAAGCGCGCGCCGAACATCACCACCACCAGCGCCATCACGACGCACGCGCCGCCGGCCCATTGCCAGGGTGTGACCTGCTCGCCCAGCATGCCCATCCCGGCCACCAGGCCGATCACCGGAACGCCCAGGCTGAACGGCGCCACGCGGCTGGCGGGGTGGCGCTTGAGCAGGCCCGTCCACAGGGCGTAGGCGGTGATGGTCGCGCACCAGCCCAGATAGGCCACGGCCAGCCAGCTCGCC
>JAMNYN010000122.1 GCA_023622805.1 Pseudomonadota bacterium
CGCCAGAACCTCTGCTGGGCCGCGGCCTATAACGCGGTCTCGGTGCCCTTGGCTGTGGTGGGCTGGATGCCCGCCTGGCTTGCCGGTCTGGGCATGGCTTTGAGTTCCCTGCTGGTCGTGCTCAATGCAGCGCGGCTGGCGCGTGCAGTGCCGCTGTCGGCGCCTGCGGCGCCGGCGCAGGGCCTGTCTTCGTTGCCCGCGGCCGAGGCCGCCATGTCCGGAGTGGGTTGATGGAAATTTTGTATTTACTGATCCCCTTGTCAGTGATTCTGGTGCTGGTCATCGTGGCTGCCCTTTGGTGGGCGGTCTATCGCGGCCAGTTCGAGAGCGTCGAGCAAGAGGGGGAGCGGATTCTAAGAAACGATTGACATGTATCAATACACAAAAGACTCAATCAATGAACACTTTGCAAGCAATCTGAGAGGTGCCCGATGGATGCAATAAAGAATAATGCGGTGCATTACGACGACAAGGTCGTAAGGCAGTTTTCAATCATGGCTGTTGTCTGGGGGGTGATAGGCATGGCCGTAGGCGTGCTGATCGCCGCCCAGCTGGCCTGGCCCGAACTCAACTTCGGCGTGCCATGGCTGAGCTTCGGCCGTCTGCGGCCACTGCATACCAATGCCGTGATCTTTGCGTTCGGCGGCAGTGCCCTGTTCGCCACCAGCTACTACGTGGTGCAGCGCACCTGCCAGACCGGGCTGTTCATGCCCAAGCTGGCCAGCCTCACTTTCTGGTGCTGGCAGCTGGTCATCGTCGGCGCCGTGATCAGCCTGCCCCTGGGTTACACCCAGAGCAAGGAATACGCTGAGCTCGAGTGGCCCATCGACTTGTTGATCCTGGTGACCTGGGTCAGCTATGCCATCGTGTTCTTCGGCACCATCGGCATCCGCAAGGTCAAGCACATCTATGTGGCCAACTGGTTCTTCGGGGCCTACATCATTGCCATTGCGCTGCTGCACATCTTCAACAACATCGCCATTCCCGCGGGCTGGATGAAGAGCTACTCGGCCTATGCCGGCGTGCAGGACGCGATGATCCAGTGGTGGTACGGCCACAACGCCGTGGGCTTCCTGCTCACCGCCGGTTTCCTGGGCATGATGTACTACTTCATCCCCAAGCAGGCCGGTCGCCCGGTCTACAGCTACCGCCTGTCCATCGTCCACTTCTGGGCGCTGATCTTCACCTACATGTGGGCCGGCCCGCACCACCTGCACTACACGGCACTGCCCGACTGGACGCAGTCCGTGGGCATGGTGTTCTCCATCATCCTGCTGGCCCCTAGCTGGGGCGGCATGATCAACGGTGTGATGACGCTGTCGGGCGCATGGCACAAGCTGCGTGACGATCCCATCCTGCGCTTCCTGATCGTGGCCTTGTCGTTCTACGGCATGTCGACGTTCGAAGGCCCGATGATGGCCATCAAGACCGTGAATGCACTGTCGCATTACACCGACTGGACGATTGGTCACGTGCACTCCGGCGCCCTCGGCTGGGTGGGTCTGATCACCATGGGCTCGCTCTACTATCTGATCCCGCGCCTGTTCGGCAAGGAAAAGATGCACTCCGTGCCCGCCATCGAGCTGCACTTCTGGATGGCCACCATCGGCATCGTGCTGTACATCGCCGCGATGTGGATTGCCGGCGTGATGCAGGGCCTGATGTGGCGCGCGGTCAACCCCGACGGTACGCTGACCTACACCTTCGTCGAAAGCGTCAAGGCCACCTATCCGTTCTACGTGATCCGTGTGGTCGGCGGTCTGCTGTACCTGGGCGGCATGTTGGTCATGGCGTGGAATACCTGGATGACTGTCATTTCGGGCCGTGCCGTCAAGGTCGCCATTCCCGCAGTGAACCCGGCGCACGCCTGAGTTCAAGGAGCCTCACATGTCTGATCAAAACAAAAAAGCAAGCGGCTTCTCCCATGAGAAGGTGGAAACCAGCAATTTCTGGCTGATCGCCCTGACGCTGCTGGTGGTTGCCATCGGCGGCCTGGCGGAAATCGTGCCGCTGTTCTTCCAGAAGTCGACCACCGAAGCCGTGGTGGGCGTCAAGCCCTACACCTCGGTGCAACTGGTGGGTCGCGACATCTACCAGCGCGAAGGCTGCTACAACTGCCACTCGCAGATGATCCGCCCCTTCCACGCCGAGACGCTGCGCTACGTCCACTACTCGGTGGCCGGCGAGTTCGTCTACGACCATCCTTTCCAATGGGGTTCCAAGCGCACGGGTCCCGACCTGCACCGCGTGGGTGGCAAGTACAGCGATGAATGGCATCGCATCCACTTGAACAACCCCCGCGACGTCGTGCCCGAGTCGAACATGCCCGCCTACTCCTGGCTGGAAAAGACCCCGGCCGACCACGCCTCCATCGCTTCGCACATGACGGCGCTGCGCAAGGTCGGCGTGCCTTACACCGACGAAGAGATCAAGGCGTCGACGGATGAGGTCAAGGGCAAGACGGAAATGGAAGCCGTGATTGCCTATCTGCAGGTGCTTGGCACCGCGCTCAAGTGAGAGGGCTACTCCATGGACGTCACTACTCTGCGCATCGTGGCCACGCTGGCATCGCTGGCGTGTTTTGTGGGCATCTGGTGGTGGGCTTACTCCAGCCGCAACCAGGCCCGCTTCGACGAGGCAGCGCGGCTGCCGTTTGAGCAAGACTGAACGTCTTCTCACCATAACGAGAATATTTCATGAGCGACTTCGTAAACAATTTCTGGTCGGTGTATGTGACCCTGATCACTCTGGGGGGCATCATTTTCTGTGCCGTGCTGCTGTTCGTGGTGGCGCGCAAGAAAGTCGTCTCCGCACCAGACAACACCACGGGCCACGTCTGGGACGGCGACCTGCGGGAGTTGAATAACCCCATGCCGCGCTGGTGGATGTGGCTGTTCATCATCACCGTGATCTTCGGCGTCGCCTACCTGGCGGCCTATCCTGGTCTGGGCTCGTTCACGGGCAAGCTGGGCTGGACGCAGGTCGGTGCCTATGAGGCCGAGCAGGCCAAGGCCAAGGCGCAGATCGCGCCCCTGTATGCGCGCTTTGCGGCAATGACGCCTGAAGAGCGAGCGCAAGACCCCCAGGCCATGGCCATTGGCGAGCGTTTGTTCATGAACAACTGCGCGCAATGCCACGGCTCGGACGCACGCGGCGGCAAGAGCTTTCCGAATCTGACCGACGGCGACTGGCTGCATGGCGGCACGCCCGAGAAGATCCAGGAAACCATCACCGAAGGCCGTATCGGCGTCATGCCGCCCATGGCGGCTGCCGTGGGAGCGCCCGATGACGTGCGCAACCTGGCCCACTACGTGCTGAGCCTGTCGGGCAGCCCCTCGGATTCGCTGCGCGCTTCGCTGGGCAAGTCCAAGTTCACGGCCTGCGCTGCCTGCCACGGCATGGACGGCAAGGGCAACCAGGCCCTGGGCGCGCCCAACCTGACTGATGACGTCTGGTTGCACGGCTGGGGTGAAGCGGCGATCATTGACATCGTCAACAACGGCAAGCAAA
>JAMNYN010000060.1 GCA_023622805.1 Pseudomonadota bacterium
GGTCGCGCCAGCCAATAAGGTAGGCATTGGGTTCCTCACTTATCCCATCGCCGAGACCACCCAAACGCTGGAAAAGTATCTGCAATATGTACACAACAACGCAGGACCCAGAATGGAACTCTCACACCCGACCCAAGGCCCAACGTCTTCGCCTCATCGTTGGTTGGGATTCCTGGTCAAGGGCGCTCCCAGCATTCGCGCAACACTGGCTCTGTTGGTCGTCCTGTGCGTTCTTCCGATCTCTATGGTTGCGGCACTTTTGTTCCTCAGCTATTACGAGCGTGAGCAGATTCAGCTTGCCAAAAGCAAGATCAACCGAGCGCAAGCCCTGGTCCTTGCGGTGGATAGAGAGTTTGCCGCGGCTCAATCAGCGCTTCTCGCGCTGAGCACTTCGCACCGTTTGGCAACGGGTGATCTGCAAGGATTTCACCGTCGCGCGCTGGAGGCGCTGGCGAACCTGCGGGCGGACAGCATTCTGGTCATCAATAGATCTGGTCAGATTCTTCTCTCGACACACGTTCCATTTGGTGATCCGCTTCCCAAGGTGGCGGCCCCCAGGCTCTTGGCGCGGATTCTGGAAATGGAAAGACTTGGTGTTTCAAACCTCTTTGTGGGACCGATCACCAAGCAACACGTTTTCAGCGTCAGCGTACCTGTGAAGCTCGATGAATCCGTTATCTACTCACTCAATGCTACCTACACACACCAGCAGTTCATGGCCTTGTTGCGGGCCAATGCCTTCCCCGAGACATGGCGCGTAGCCATCACAGACGGCAACAACAAGATCGTGGCTCGGTCGCACGAGATTGAGAAATTTCTTGGCAAGTCCGTCGCGCCGGCCTTGCTCGCACGCATGCTGGCATCCAACGAAGGCAGTCTGGAGTCTGTCACGCTTGACGGCATACTGGTACTGACGGTATTCAGTAAATCGCCGGCCTCGCGCTGGGGCGTTGCCATGGGTATTCCCAAGGCGGAGCTGACGGTAGGTCTGCGCCAGAATTTGCTTCATTTGGTTCTGGCGACCCTCGGGGCGCTCGGTCTAGGATTGTCGCTGGCTTGGTTCGTGGGCGGACGGGTGGCTAACTCCATCATCGCATTGACCCAGCCAGCGGTGGATATGGTTTCCGGTGCTCAATTGGATATCCCGTTATTGCACTTCAAGGAAGCCAACGCCATGCGTGAGGCGCTTTTACAGGCATCCTCACTGCTTCGAAAGTCCCGGTACGACGCACACCACGACAGCCTCACAGGGCTGCCCAATCGCACGCTGTTTCATCAGTCCATCGCCCAGAATCTGGCACTTTGCGAACGCAACCACGAAGAGCTTTGCGTCCTTTTCATCGACCTGGATGGATTCAAGGCGGTGAATGACACGCTGGGCCACGCGGCCGGTGATCAGCTTCTGCGCGAGGTGTCTCAGCGCATTGCCACGGCCTGCCGGGCATCGGACATCTGTTCGCGGCTTGGAGGGGATGAATTTGCTGTGGCGTTGATCCATTCGAATCTGGAACAATCGCGCATATTCGCCACTCAGCTGGTGGAATTGATCTCGCAACCCTATGTTCTGGGTGAACACCGGGCGGAGGTATCGGCAAGTGTGGGCATATCCCACTTCCCAGGCTCGGCGAAAGACGTGGATACGTTGTTGCGCAAGGCAGATCAAGCGATGTACAGCGCTAAAGCTGCTGGCAAGCAGCGTGTACGAGCGGCCACTTAACTGGCGGGCGCATTCGAGCCGGGCCAGGGCTAGTGAGAGCTGGCTGGTACCACGGACCTTGGTCGTGCGGTCCTGGCAGCGCAGCGCCAAGGCTGGGTGACGGCCGCCAATCCAATATGGGCTGCTATGCAGCAGGGGCACAGCGGGACTGCGCAAAGTGGCTCCAGCCGGGCCGTGAGCGCGGCGATCGGCACCCCATCCAAGGCGAGGAAAACCGCGATGCAGGGATGACTTCCAGAAAGCGGGTCCGGAAAAGGAAAAAGCCCCGAGTGATAAATCACTCAGGGCTTTAAGTCCTGGCGGAAACGGAGTCCGCCCGCATCGAACTTTTAAACATTTCCAGTCATCTCCTATCCATCCAGCAACCTAGTGTCATACGAGGGAAAAATGCCAAAAACTTATCTCCAGACGTTTACAGAAATCTACCCTCTAGCGTAAAATTTTGGTCGGGTGCTTGGGCGGGTAGCCACTACCCCTCATGCAGCTGATTGCAAACCGCGACCACATAGAGGGGCAGGTATGCCGAAGGTAGCCAAAGAACTAAGCGCATTGGAAGTGAAGAACCTCCCTCCCGGCAGTCATGCCGTGGGCGGAGTAGCAGGCCTGAATCTGGAAGTCACCCCCACGGGCGGGAAGACGTGGATTCTTCGCGTCAGAACAGGCAGCAAGCGCCGAGAGATTGGGCTGGGGGGTTACCCCTCAACCTCTCTTGCCGATGCCCGTGTGAAGGCCAGAGAAACTCGGGAGGCCATCGCCAAGGGACAAGACCCCGTAGCAGAGAAACAGGCCGCAAAGGCCGCCCTGCTCGCGCAGCAAGCATCACAGAAGACCTTTGAATGGTGCGTGGCGTGCTACGTGGCGGAAAGGAAGGACGAATGGAAGAACGCAAAGCATCAAGCGCAATGGCTTTCCACGCTTCAGACTTACGCCAATCCGATCATCGGCAAACTTTCCGTGGGAGCCGTTGGCCTGCCTCATGTGCTGGAAATTCTTCGCCAACCTCAAGTCGATAAGGCCAAACAGCCCCTTTGGGATTGCAAGAACGAAACCGCATCCCGCTTGCGAGGGCGAGTTGAAAAGGTGTTGGATTGGGCAACAGTCCACGGTTACCGCGATGGCTTGAATCCTGCACGATGGAAGGGCCACCTTGATGCGATCCTGAAAAACCCGGGCAAAGTGCAGAAGACCGCGCATCACAAGTCCATCCCCTACGCTGAAATGCACCCTTTCATGAAGACGCTGCGCCAGCAGGACGGCACGGGGGCACGAGCGCTTGAGTTCGCCATCCTTTGCGCCAGCCGTAGCGGGGAAGTACGCGGGGCAACATGGAATGAAATTGACCTAAAGAATGGCCTGTGGACAGTCCCCGGCGAACGCATGAAGGCAGGCAAGCCGCACACAGTGCCCCTCAGCAAACAAGCTCTGCAGCTGATTGCCGCGATAGAGCCCACGGCAGGCACTGACCTTGTTTTCCCCTCCCCTCGGGGCAAGGTGCTTTCGGACATGACGCTAACTGCCGTCATGCGCCGCATGGAGCTTGAAGCCGTGCCCCATGGCTTTCGGTCAACCTTCCGCACATGGGGCGGGGAACAGACCGCATACGCCCGTGACTTGCTGGAAACTGCACTCGCCCACACGCTAGAAAACAAAGTAGAAGCTGCCTATATGCACGGCACCCAAATTGAAAAACGCAGAAAACTAATGCAAGAATGGGCAAATTATGTAGATTTACCGCAGGCGCAAGGAGAAAACATAATCCCGCTTAAATCCGTTAATGCTTGACTGTTGACACT
>JAMNYN010000124.1 GCA_023622805.1 Pseudomonadota bacterium
AGTGCACCAAGCGACTGCGGGATGTGTGCCGCGTGGAAGCGGGCGGGGCTCGGGGCGTGCAAGCCAAGACGCTGGTGTCCGACGTGAAAACCCCCCTGAATTTCTATGATAGGAGCAGGCCAAGCTCTGTGAAGGAATAGACCATGAACCGCGCTCTGTGGGCCTTGACGGCCTGTGTTTTGACGGGCTGCACCGCGCAGCCGCCCGTGCGTGCCGGCCTGGTCAATCCGGCCTCGGCCTATTGCCATGCGCAGGGCGGCAGGACGCTGATGGGCTATACGGCCGAGGGCCAGGAAGGCCTGTGCTATCTGCCCGGCGGCGCCCTGGTCGACGAGTGGCAGCTTTACCGCCGCGATCACCCCTGCCAGTAGTGCCCCGCCTGCGGCGATGACCCTGGCGCACACAGGCCGGTCATCCCCAGGCAAAATTTGGCACTACGGTGGCCGAAAAGCCTGCCGCGCTTTTTGGCTGAGTGATCGATGATGAATACCAAGACTTTGTACACCGCTGCCGCAGCTTTCGAAGCTGCGCGGCAAATGGATGGGCTCGCGCCCGGGCACCGTGCGGGCCGCATGCACGGCCACGGCTTTGTGGCGCGCGTGCGTTGCGCCATTCCCGAGGGCTGGGCCGCCTTTCCCGGCGGCGAAGTGGAGCAGCTGCAGCAGCGCCTGTCCGCGGCCGTGGGCCAGCTGGATTACCGCTGCCTCAATGAACAACTGGCCCAGCCCAGCGACGAAAACCTGGCCCGCTGGCTGGGCCAGCGCCTGGCCGAGCCCCAGCTGGAGTGGGCGCGGATCGGCGTGCAAAGCACGCCCTACCAGGGTGCCGTGGTCGGCGCCGACGGCCAGGCCCATGTCTGGCGGCGCTATGTCTTCCAGTCGGCGCACCAATTGCCCAATGTGCCCGCGGGCCACAAGTGCGGGCGCATGCACGGCCATGGTTTTGAAGTCATCGTGCAGGCCGGCCAGCAGGGGGCCGACGGCCAGTCCGTCGATTACGACCGCCTGGACGCGCTGTGGGCGCCCTTGCACCAGGCCTTGCATTACGCCTGCCTCAACGAATTGGCCGGGCTGGAAAACCCGACCAGCGAAATGATGTCCAGCTGGATCTGGGCCCGGCTGCAATCGCAGCTGCCTTCGCTGTCGCGGGTGACGGTCTACGAGACGGCCTCCTGCGGCGCGAGCTTTGACGGCCAGCAGTACCGCATCTGGAAAGACTTGACGCTGGACAGCGCGCGCAAGCTGCGCCGCGCGCCCGAGGGCAGTGCGCACCGGGGCCTGCACGGCCATACCTATACGCTGCGCCTGCATCTGAGCGCACCGCTGGACCAGGTCATGGGCTGGACGGTGGACTTTGGCGACGTCAAGCAGCTGTTCAACCCGCTGTTCCTGGCGCTGGACCACCGGCCGCTGCACGAAATCGCCGACCTTGAAGACTGCGATACGGCCAGCCTCGCGCAGTGGATTCTGGCCAAGGCGCGGCCCGATCTGCCGCAACTCGACCGCGTTGATCTGTTTGAAACGCAGGGCTGCGGCGTTCTGGTGTCGGCGGCGGACGCCGCGAAAGGCTTGGCCGTATGACCTATTCCGTCAAGGAAATCTTCTACACGCTGCAAGGCGAGGGCGGCCAGGCCGGGCGTGCGGCGGTGTTTTGCCGTTTCGCCGGTTGCAACCTCTGGACCGGTCGGGAAAAAGACCGCGCCAAGGCCATCTGCCAGTTCTGCGATACGGATTTTGTCGGCACGGACGGCGAGGGCGGCGGCAAGTTCGCCACGGCCCAGGCGCTGGCCGAGAAAGTGCGCTCGCTGTGGCCCGACTCCCCCTCGGGCAAGCCGCTGGTGGTGTGCACGGGCGGCGAGCCGCTGATGCAGCTGGACCAGGCACTGGTCGATGCCTTGCATGCCTGCGGTTTCGAGATTGCCGTGGAAACCAACGGCACCCAGGTCGCGCCCCAGGGCCTGGACTGGATTTGCGTCAGTCCCAAGGCCGGCGCGCCGCTGGTGCTGACCGAAGGCACGGAACTGAAGCTGGTCTTTCCCCAGCCCGGCGCCATGCCGGAGCAGTTCGCGCATTTGCGCTTCACGCATTATTTTCTGCAGCCCATGGATGGACTGGAGCAAAAGCGCAACACCCGGCTGGCGGTCGAATACTGCATGGCGAACCCGCAATGGCGCCTTTCCGTGCAGACCCATAAAGTGGTCGGCATCGCCTAGACAGGCCCTGCGCTGTTCTGCTGTGCAGAATCAGAATGACGCCATTTCTGTAGACATCCGGGCGTTGTCCGCCACAATGATTTTTGCGCAAGTGCACTGGCTTTCGGTCATGCGCTGCGAAAAACTGGTGGCTTGACCTGGGGAGATGTCTGTGAAAAAAGCGATTCTTGTGATTGGCGCCGGCGACTCGACCGGCGGCGCCATCGCCAAACGGTTTGCCAAGGAGGGCTATATCGCCTGCGTGACCCGGCGCACGGCCGACAAGCTCGTGCCCCTGGTCGAGGAAATCAAGGCCGCGGGCGGGCAGGCCTACGGCTTCGGCAGCGATGCGCGCAAGGAAGAGGACATGGTCTCCCTGGTGGAGCACATCGAGAAGGACATTGCGCCCATAGAAGTGGCGGTGTTCAACATCGGCGCCAACGTGCGCTTCGGCATCACCGAAACCACGGCCCGCGTGTACTTCAAGGTCTGGGAAATGGCCTGCTTTGGCGGCTTTCTGATGGGCCGTGAAGTCGCCAAGAAAATGCTGCCGCGCGAGCGGGGCACCATTCTCTTCACCGGCGCCACCGCCAGTCTGCGCGGGCGCGAGGGTTTTGCGGCCTTCGCCGGGGCCAAGCACGGCTTGCGCGCCCTGGCCCAAAGCATGGCCCGCGAGCTGGGCCCCAAGGGCATCCATGTGGCGCACCCCATCGTGGACGGCGCGATCGACACCGAGTTCATTCGCAGCAACTTCCCCGAGCGCTACGCCACCAGGGACCAGGGCGGTATCGTCTCGCCCGACAGCATTGCCCAGATCTACTGGCAATTGCACCAGCAGCCCCGCGACGCCTGGACGCACGAGCTGGACATCCGTCCCTGGCAGGAAAACTGGTAGTCCCAAGAACCCAAGGAGTCCCGCGATATGCATACCCCCAGCGTAGAGTTTCTGTTCGACTTCGGCAGCCCCAATGCCTACTTGTGCCACAAAGTCATTCCCGGCATCGAAGCCCGCACCGGCATCAAGTTCCGCTATGTGCCCGTCCTGTTGGGCGGACTGTTCAAGCTGGCCAACAATCGTTCGCCCGCCGAAGCGTTTGCCGACATCCCGAAAAAGCGCGCCTACGACCAGATGGAGATCGAGCGCTTCATCCGCCAGCACGGCCTCACGGCCTACCGGCGCAACAGCTTTTTCCCAGTGAACACGCTGGCCGTCATGCGCGGTGCGGTGGCTGCGCAGCGCCTGGGCTGCTTTGAGCGCTACGTGGACGTGGTGTACGCCGGCATGTGGGAAAAAAGCCTGAACCTGGCGGACGTCTCC